>CATYEA010000034.1 GCA_958405355.1 uncultured Lachnospiraceae bacterium | reverse complement strand
AGAATGGATGAAAAGCTTGAAAGCCTTGAAAACAGAATGGATGAAAAGCTTGAAAGTCTTGAAAACAGAATGGATGAAAAGCTTGAAAGCCTTGAAAACAGAATGGATGAAAAGCTTGAAAGTCTTGAAAACAGAATGGATGAAAAGCTTGAAAGCCTTGAAAACAGAATGGATGAAAAGCTTGAAAAACTCGAAAACAAAATGGTAAATACTATGGATGAAAAACTCAGAGATTCTGAAAATCTGCTTTTGGAAGAAATGGAACGCACACGCACCATTTTGGAAGATAAGATTTCCATAGTCCAGAAAAATGTTGATGACTTAAATCAATATTACCGAGTAGCCAGATTGGAAAGTGACAATTTATCACTCGTCATTGGGACTGTCCAGAATCTGACCAAAAGAGTTGAAGAACTCGAAAGAAAAACCGCCTGATAACAAAAAATACGCCTGAAAGCGTTGATAATATACAAAAGAAAAATAAGTAAATATACGATCCATATTAAATAGGAGCGGGCTTGCCACCGCTCCTCTAACATAAATTTAAGTATCTTATTCCTCTCGACTATACCATCCGGGTATAATAGATTCCCACCCATACAAGCGGCTGAGATCCACATCATCTTCAGGCTCGATAAGCTCCAGACGAACCCTGGCATTTCCATTAGAATTATCATAGGTTAATTTATAAGAAACCGGAACAACACCGGTCGCCCCTATTTCTACCAACTGGACTGTCAAAATATCATTTTCTATAGTATATTTTGTTGTATACTCAACTTCACGACTCACCGTCGGCATATAAAAGACGTTTCCATCTTCCTGAAACTTAAACATCAACGGGTCGTTAACATCTTCCTGAATCCACGTTTCGCTGATTCCCACAGCCGTCTCCGAAGTGTTTTCATTTGGAGTATACTGCCAGATATCTTTTACCAACTCGTCCGTCTTCGAATTCACATTGGCAGCTGCTATCATCGCTCCGTCATAGTAAACAGTCACATAAATTGTCCAACATTCGCCGGCTTTCCAGTAAACCGGCGACTCTTGCGAAATTTCCACATTTAATTCTTTTGGAATACCAAGCTGCTCACAAACTCGCTTCAACTGCTCGTCACTCAGTGCGGCCGCATTTTCTGTTTCAGATACGGCTGCGTAAGAATAATCTCCGAGATTAACGCAAAATGTCCTTTCGTCAGAATAGCCTTCAGGCCCACCTTCCATTGTCACTTCAACCGTATTTTCTTTTTTCCGGATACTGCACACCCAATAATAAGCTTCATCGAAGGTTTCTATTCTGCACAGACTGTTGCCTTCTGTATCAACCGCATAGAAATCCGGCCCATAATAGCCGCAAATATAGATGTTCCCGTTTTCATCAATGATAGAATGAACAGAAGCCCCGCCAAAATCACTGTTTTTCCACAGAACAGTTCCCGCAGCCATATCCAGTGCAACAATCATACCGCTCTCATTATAGTAGTATTTGTTGTTAAAAATCCCAATTTCCTCTACACGGTCCAACTCTGTCCGGGAATATTTTTCCGTTGTATATGTCCACAATTCCTGTCCGGATTCATCGAGACCTGTAATGACTGCATATTCATTGCCTGCTTCCATATAACGGGTCAATTTCCCCCTCTTTTTCTTTGGCATAGTTTAATGCCTCTGACACTGTATAAAAACTTCCGTTGTCATTTTGCTTTGTAAATCCCTCAAAAAAGCGATACATCATTGTCGTGGAATAAGGTATCCAGGTTTCCATTGTATTTCCTACAACACATCTGGCCCCCTTATTCCATATACTCATTGACAGCCGTTCATCTGCAAAGCTTGAGCAGGCATTCAGATAAAACAGACAGCCTTCATAAGCATTTTCCGGAACAACTTTCTCAAAAAATACCGATGTCACACAGTATTGCCCGTTTTGAGCAACAAGAAGCGCATCCTGTCCGACAAATATATCGTAAACATCCAATGTCTGTTCATCCAGCTTTTGATTTCCCAATCCCAAAAAAGAACCGACTCTGTCATTGTATCCGCCATGGCCTTCCCACATAACAACGCTTCGCTTCGGGAAATTCAGAAGTATTTCTATAGAAATTGCATCATCGTTATAATTCTTTTTGTACTCACACTCTTCACTGAATGTTTTCTGAATCAATCCGGCAGTAATATCCGGTGTTTTGTTAAAGAAAACACCAGATCCCAAAGCCAGTCTGTACGCTGTAAACTCAGTGGAATAGGGCTGTACCGTATATATTTCGACTTTTCCATCGGAACCTCCGGATAAGGAATCCTCCAGCGGCGGCATATATACAAATCCCAATCATCGATTTGCATATAAACACAGGTATCTCCGGTCTTATAGGCATAATGCATCATGACCAAAAATACTATCCATATTTTCTTATGTTTCATCCCTATCCCTCAAAGATATATTAAAATTCTTCGTTGTCGTTATGGTACATCGGTTCAAAGACCCGGCTGAGTTCTTCGTCTTTTTTCTTGTCCTCTGCCGCTGCTTCCATGGCTTCCTGGCAGAAATAATCCTGAGAAGACACGAGAACCTTTCCCCGTTTGTCCGGTTTCTGATAAGTATCATCTGGCTGGAGATAATGGGCTTTCACATTGTCCTGAAGCTGAATATCCAGAATGTGCATCACTTCTTTTTTGCACTCCTCATCTTCCACAGGGAACATGATCTCCACACGGCGGTCCAGATTTCGCGGCATCCAGTCCGCACTTCCCATGAATACATTTTCCCATCCGTTATTGTAGAAATAGAAAATCCGGCTGTGTTCCAGGAAATTGCCTACGATGGATTTTACTGTAATATTCTCACTGATGCCTGGAATTCCTGTTTTCAGACAACAGATTCCGCGAACGATCAATTCAATCTTTACACCAGCCGCAGAAGCTTTATAAAGCGCCATAATAATTCCTTTATCACAGAGGGAATTCATCTTGGCAATAATATGGGCCGGACGGCCTTCCTGGGCATTGACTTCTTCCTGATGAATCAGCTCAATGAAGCGGTCACGAAGCCAAAGCGGCGCCAAAGACAGCTTGTTCCAGGCCAGAGGCTCCGAATAGCCGGAAAGCATATTAAACACGGCGGTGGCATCCTCACCGATCGGTTTTGCACAGGTCAAAAGGCCCATATCTGTATACATCTTTGCCGTACTGTCATTATAGTTACCCGTTCCCAGATGGACATACCGGCGGATACCGTCTTCTTCCTGACGGACAACCAAGGTAATTTTACTGTGGGTCTTTAATCCTACCAGGCCATAAATAACATGGCAGCCAGCCTTCTCCAGCTTCTTCGCCCAGATGATGTTATTCTCCTCGTCAAAACGTGCCTTCAACTCGACCAGTACCGTAACCTGTTTACCATTTTCCGCCGCCTCGGCCAGAGATGCGATAATCGGCGAATTTCCGCTGACACGGTAAAGCGTCTGCTTAATGGCCAGTACATCCGGGTCTTTAGCCGCCTGACGGACAAAATCAACCACCGTATCAAAACTCTGGAACGGATGGAAAAGTAAAATATCTTTTCTTCGAATCTGGGTAAAAAGATCCTCTTCCAGATTAATATCCTTTGAAAGCTGAGGCTGATATTTCGGATATCTTAAATGCTCATAGCCGTCCATTCCGCTGACCTTCATAAGGAATGTCAAATCCAGCGGACCGCTGATCCGATAAATCGAGGCCTCTCCCACATTCATCGCTTTTTTCAATATTTTAAGAAGACGTTTGTCCATGCCGTCTTCCACTTCCAGACGGATAACCTCGCCCCATTGGCGACGTTTCAACTGCTTCTGAATTTCTTTTAAAAGGTCTGCCGCATCCTCTTCATCAATGCTCAAATCCGCATTTCGCATAATCCGGTAAGGATGGGCGCAGATCACTTTATAATTGAGGAATAGCTTTTGAATGTTCATCTCAATGACCTGTTCCAGTAAAATCAATGTTTTATGTTCTTTTTCATCGGATGGAATTTCAATAAATCTCGGAAGCACCGACGGCACCTGAACTGTGGCAAAATCATACTCGGACTCATCCTCCTTATCCGAAATCAAAGCGCCGATATTCAGCGACTTATTTCGAATCAACGGGAACGGCCGGGAAGAATCCACTGCCATCGGCGTCAATACAGGATACACATCCTGCTGAAAATATTGATTTACATAGGTTTTCTGTGACTCACTCAAATCCTCGTAAGAGTCAATGATCGTCAAACCGTTTTGCCGCAGCATCGGCTTTAAAGATCGATTGTAGGTTGTATACTGGGTGCCTACCAGATCATGGGTCTTCTTGCTGATGGCATCCAACTGCATCTGCGGTGTCATCCCCGCAATATCCGGTTTCCCATATTTTGCATTGACCATATCCTTTAAAGATGCAACCCGGATCATAAAAAACTCATCCAGATTGGACGATGTAATACTTAAAAATTTCAATCGTTCAAACAGTGGAATTGTCTTATCCCTGGCCTCGGCAAGTACCCGGTAATTAAAATCCAGCCAGCTCAGTTCCCGGTTTGTAAAATATTCTGCTTTGCTCACATCCATTCCAATTACCCCCTTCGTTTCTGCCTGAGAATCGGCCGGAGTCCATAAATCTGTTCAAAGAAATGGGCTCTGCTGTCCATCATTCCCTGCTCCAACGTAATATCATAAATGGTATTTGCCATAATTTTCAACTCATTATCCTTCACTGTGACCCGGACATCCTGAATCCGCTGCAGATGACTCCGGTCCATACCATTTGCCAGCCGGAGAATGGCAGCCATTTTAAGCATCCGCACATAATCCATATGATTCATCTCACCGGCAACCTCCGCGTATTCCGGAACTTCACTGTTGGAGTTAAACCGAATCACATTGGCAACAATCCTTTTTTCTGTTTCTGACAAACCGATAATTTCTGTGTTCAAAACAAGATAATACGTATTGTCCGTACCATGCATCATGTTCACGTACTTACCACAGTCATGAAGAATTCCTGAAACCTGCAAAAGCAGACGGTCTCTCTGGGTCAGGCCGGACACCTTTCGTATACTGTCAAAAATAGCCAGCGAAAGCTGTTCCACATTCTGTGTATGATTCATGTCACTTTCATAATGTTTTGCCACCTGACGGGTAACTGAAATAATGTCCTCTGCAAAATCACGGGTATTTTTACTCATATGATGGCTTCGCACATAATCCGCCAGAATACCGTCACACAGCCCCACATTGGAAGCCCATACAACCTCGCCGCCCAGCATTTCCACCAGATTTTTGAAAATGATCATGGATGGTTTTAACACGGTAGCCGTCTCATAAGGAATATTATATTTTTTAGAAATATCCTCTTCCCTGCTCCGCATCAGTTTAATATAAAATTTTTCAAACTGGGAAGCAGTAAAACTTTCTCTGTTTTTGGAAGCATTGACCGCATTCAGCAGCGTTGCTATTTCCTCACCGAGAACGATCACATGCTTCACCCGATACTTCCTGATGACAAGACGCTGCAATGTCCGCAGATCATTGCCGATATAATCTTCCATAACAGTGACAAAGGATGTGGTCTGCTGTTCAATATCCGCAAGAATCTCCCGGATTCTAAGGGACCCAAGTTTCAGGTTTTGGGTCAGCTGCAAAGCGCCCTCTGCATAGACAGAGACCTGCAGACTTCCTGATGAAAGGTCCACCACTGCCATACCTTCTTTGGAAAGGGACTCAAACTGACGCATCGTTCCGGCCAGGGACTGCAGTATAAGAAAACGCTGCTGGGCATTTCCAATAATCTGCACATCAAGTCCTGTCCGAAGCCGAATCTCATCCAGTACCAATTCCCGATTTTTAGCCTCACGCATGGCACTTCCTGCGTAAGCCACGTATTTTTCAATACGGTATTCCTTCAATTTATTCACAAAGCCACCCAGAACACCACACAATTCCCGTACAGTGTCATGGGCGATCACCCCCGTATTATAGGTGTCTGCCCCAAGCTCGACAATTGAACGGACATACTCCACTTCCTGAATTCCGGTCCGTTTGGAAAACTGATAGATTTTCATTGCAACCTCACTTGATCCTACGTCAATGGCCGCCAACATCTGTATGGGCATCCGTTCTGCCTCCCTCCTGCTTATTCTGCAATTCCTATCAGATGATTGATAAACTGCTGGGCTGTCCGTCCGGAACGTCCGCCGTGACCAAGCTCCCACTTGACAGCTTCCTGTTCAATCATCTCTTCACTCATTGTAATACCATAACGTTTCGCCAATTCTCTGGCAATTTCCAAATATTCTTTCTGATTCGGTTTACCGTAATAGATTGATTCACCAAACCGGGTTGCCAGCGATAATTTTTCCTGCATGGAATCTCCGCCGTGAACGTCATCCGGCGCTTGTTTCCGGTCGCTCCACGTCTCACGAATGAGATGTCTCCGGTTGGATGTGGCATAAATCACCACATTATCCGGCTTTGTTTCCAGTCCGCCTTCAATAATGGCTTTTAAATATTTGTATTCGATTTCAAATTCCTCAAAAGACAGATCATCCATATACAGAATATATTTATAATTCCGGTTCTTGATCTGAGCGATCACATTTGAAATATCTTTAAACTGATGTTTATATATTTCAATCATGCGAAGTCCGTCTTTATAATATTCATTCAAAATTGCTTTAATACTTGTAGATTTTCCCGTACCGCTGTCACCGTAAAGCAAGGCATTATTCGCCTTCTTTCCCTGAATGAACGCCTCCGTATTATCTCTCAGTTTTTTCTTCTGAATCTCATAACCGACAATGTCGGAAAGAACTACTTTCTCCGTCCGTGTAATCGGAGCAATCTCCGGTTCCTGACCGTCACTGATAATCTTGAAAGCCCGATGAAGACCAAATTTGCCCACACCGTAATCCTTATAAAAATCCGTCAGTACATCGTACATCCGATGAACATCTTCTGCCGCAGCCAACTGACCATTCAGTTCATCAATCCGCTCCCGCAGGCTCTGGCTGTAGATGATTCCCAGATTATCCGGGCTGTGGAAAGCGCGGATCATACTGATAAAATGCACACCCAGCTCTTTTTCAATATCATCCCATTCCACATCATAAGCTTCTTTAAAAATACGCAGATCATGCAAAGCCAGCTCATTAATGCTGCCCTCAATGGCACCCTTCTTCTCACAGGACATACTGAACGCGTTTTCATTGGTCGTCAAAAGATAGGTAAGATATCCATGCCAAAGATTTCCATTAAATCCATGATCTCTGGCAATGGTAACGATCTGGTTGATACACTGATACAGTTTATCGATCAGCACCTCTCTGTCACAATCTTCATTCAAATAATTGTTGGCCACATCGGCCATATCATAAAAAATAGTTTCTGCAAAATTACGATATAAAATTAATTCATGCACTCTGATCTTCATCACTGCTGCTCCACTCCTATATAGTTTCCAAGAATACGAAATCCCTCCGTTTCAGACTGAATACCATGAAGGGCATTTCTTACGGCCTGCTCTCTCAGATTTCCATAAAAATCAACGAAGAAACGATATTGCCACGGTTTCCCCTGAATCGGCCGCGACTCAATCCGCGACATACTCAAGCCATTAAAGATAAAATGGCCGAGAATGTTATACAATGTACCGCTCTCATGAGGTACTTCAAAACAAACGCTGATTTTATCTGCATTTTCCTGGAATACTTTTTTGTGGCTTATAATGACAAAACGCGTAAAATTATTATCCAAGTCATTTAATTTTTCTTTCAAAACAGTCAGGCCAAAATTTTTTGCGGCCTGCTGGCTTGCGATTGCTGCCTGGCTCATATCTCCGTCATCCAGAACCCGCTTTGCCGATGCCGCAGTGTTCTGAAGGCTGACCTGCTGCCATTCTCTGTGCTTATCTAAGAAACGGCTGCACTGCATCAGTCCCTGCGGATGGGAATAAACTGTACGGATATCCTCAATCCGGCTTCCCGGAAGCCCCAAAAGGGCATGCTCGATCTTTATCATCGTTTCACCAACAATATGATTATCGTAAGCGGATAATAAATCATAGACATCATTGACACTGCCTGTTGAAGAATTTTCAATAGGCAGGACGCCGTACTCAGCCTGTCCGCTGTGGACTGCTTCCATGGCATCTCCAAAAGTCTCCACGTTAAAGCCATCGATTTCGGAACCAAAGTAACTGTCCATGGCCGCCTGTGCATAGGCACCCGGAACTCCGGTATAAACGACCTTTGTCTTCGGCGTCGTCACCATATCTTCAACCCGAAAGCCTTCCACATCGGTCCTCTCACTGGCCAACCTCTGATATTGGAGCATACGGCTGACTGCCATAATCTGACCAAAAAGAGATTCCACGGCCTGACGATTAAAAGCATTCGATGTTTTTTCCGTTACTTTCTGTATTTTAATCTTTTCCCGCTCTTTATCCAAAACTGGTTTTCCAACGCTTCGTTTGAAGGCAGCTACATTTTCCGCCACTGCCATACGCTGTTCAAAAAGACTGACAATCTGGTCATCAATAGCGTCAATCTCATTACGTAATTTCACTAAGTCTTCCATTGTCTCCTACTCCTTGTCCACGATTGCCTTATTGGCTTCATATAAGTCAAACCGTAAACGGTCCTTTTCCATTTGAGAAAGGAAAGCGCCATTTACAGCATTTTGATTCATCTGATAAATTTCATAAGGTGTGAAACCAAGATACCGTTCAAGCTTCCGGTATTCTTCAGCCAATGTGATGCCGGACACTCTCAGACGGTCCGTACAGACACACACCGGAACACCTCTGTCAAAAAGTTTACGTATCGGATGATGACTGTAATTTTCCACCGAACCCAGTTTCAGGTTACTGGCCGGGCAGCATTCCACGACAACTTTCCGGTTAATAATTTCCTGCAGAAGATCATCATCATCTAAAATATGTAAACCCTGGCTGATCCTCTGAGCACCATAACGAATGGCCTTGCGCATACTGTCCGTATTATATTGTCCGGCATGAACCGTAAATGGAATATGTTCTTCTTTAATCAGTCCAAACAGCCAGTCATAAACTTCGGTTTCATAAAGCTTCTCTTCCAGCAGAAGATCCAAACCGCAAACCCCTTTACGCAGATGCTTTTTCGCTTCCACAAGGGTTTCAAAGGCTTCATGCTCATCCATTTTCGGTATGATACAGAGTACCAGATTGGCACGAATACGCCGACTTTCCTGCATTCCTCTGGCCAGTCCTTCCAACGCAGCAGACACGGCATCTCCCTGGCGCAAGCCGCCCAGTGTACATTCAGATGGTGAAAAACGGATTTCCGCATACATGACACCCTGAGCATCCAGTTCCCGAACCATCTCTGTCATGGCACGACGGATGGCACGGCGCTCCTGAAGTACCCAGTCTGTCATATCGCAAAGCTCATAAAATTCGGCGATATCCGGACAGTGGTCCGGAGCTTCCAGATAGCTTTCAAGCTCGGAAGCATTGTAAGTGGGCAAAGGGACATTTCTCTCCTTGGCATATTCAATAATTGTTGCCGGTTTCAGCGATCCGGCCAGATGTACATGCAAATCAATCATGACTCTATTGCCTCCTTCTCATTCAATGCTTCTCTTAACTGGTGAATTGTTTTCTTTTCCGTCGGATGCCAGGCCCAGCCGGCAATCTCATCCAGCGGTTCCAGCACAAAACGTCGGTTTATCATATCCGGATGGGGTACACATAAATCTTTTGTATGTATGATTTCTTCGCCATACAAAAGCATGTCCAGATCAATGGTCCGCGGTCCCCAGTGAATCTTGCGCTCCCGGTGTAAAATCAGCTCAATTTCCTGCATTCGCTTTAAAAGAACTTCCGACGGAAGCCAGGTCCGCAATTTCAGGCACCCATTTAAAAATTCATCCTGTTCTGTATAACCATAAGGTTCTGTTTGAATCAGAGTAGAGACTTTCTCCACCTGAATTCCCCGTGTTTCTGACAAAAACCGGATGGCAGACCGGATATTTTCTTCCTTATCTCCCATATTACTTCCGATTCCTATATAAACCTCCTGCCATTCCCGACAAGCTTCGACATACACGGTGCCGAAGGGTATCGGTATCGGGGCTTCAGGCTTATATAACTCTACACGTACTTTATTAAGTTTCGGAAAATTTATCATTAAATCTTCGCAAATTTCTCCGGCCGCCCGCTCGATGAGCTGATAATTCTGCCGCGTCATAATATCTTTAATAAACTCACAGACTGTTCCGTAATTTACAGAAGTCTCCAAATCATCTGTATGCTCCGCTTCCCAGGTGTCCAAATATAAATCTGCCGAAACATAAAACATCTGCCCGTTTTCTGTTTCCTCAGGATAAACGCCATGGTGGGCAAATACTTCCAAATCTCTTATCCCAATGTGTCCCAAATCGATTCCTCCCGCACTTTCAAAATCGCCTCGGTCATTTGAATTGCCCGGCGGTTGGCTTCCACGTCATGAACACGGACAAAGCTCATTCCGGCCATAACGCCCATTACCGTCGTCACTAACGTTCCTTCCACTCTCTGGTCTGCCGGTAAATCCAGTGTCAGCCCGATCATAGATTTTCTGGAAGTTCCCAATAATACCGGGTATCCCAATTCCCTGAAAGCATCCAAATGCTTCATGACAATCAGGTTGTGTTCGTAGGTTTTTCCAAAACCCACACCCGGGTCCAGAATGATTTTGTCGTCTTCAATTCCTGCCGCCTTTGCAAAATTCAAAGTTTCTTTTAAATCATTCAGGCAGTCTGTCATAAAATACCCATAGTCCGGTGCCTTCCGGTTGTGCATCAGACAGCACGGCACCTTTGCTCCCGCAATAACCCCGGCCAGCTTTTCATCGTATTTTAAGCCCCAGACATCATTGACCAAATCCGCTCCGGCAAGGATCGCCGCCTCAGCCACACCGGATTTATAAGTATCTATCGAAACCGGCACATCAAACCGCTGTTTCACGGCCTCAATCACCGGAATCACCCGCGACTTTTCCTCTTCATCGGAAATCAGTGTATGTCCCGGCCGGGTCGATTCGCCGCCGATATCGATAATATCGGCCCCCTCCGAAATCATCTGTTCCGCATGTTTTAAAGCCTTATCTAAAGTTGTATATTTACCGCCGTCAGAAAACGAATCCGGCGTCACATTTAAAATACCCATAATATAGGTATGTCCTGTCAATTCAAATTCTTTTCCGCCAATGTTCATTGATTTTTTCATGCAATCACTCCCGGTGTCTTTTTATCTTCACTCCAGTCACATTCGGCTGCCGCAGAACAAGCATAACAAGCCCGGGATATTTTATCCGCCCGGTAAAGAATCCGCCCAAGAGGGTTTGCATCCGCCGCCGCTTTATCCCGATGGCTTAATATGGCCTGACAAATTTCTTTATTTTCATTCGCTGTAAAACCAGCATCTGTTAATATTCCCTCCGCCAGCTCGGCGCTGGAAATATGATGAGGAATCCCTTCTTTATATTGCAGATATTTTCCCACATCATGAAGAAGACCCGCCGCATAAATCACATCCTTGCGGAAACCTGCGCCCCGCTCCAGGTTATCAATCCAGCCAATCCGGGCCACATCTAAAAGATGAGTTATGCTATGACCGCAGAATATTCGGTCCTTCTCCAAAATATTGATCCACTCCATGGATTTTTTAAATTCCGGATGCTGCAAAATCTTCTGCACCCGCACCATATCCGCCGGAATCTCATTCCATCTCATGGCTTCACCATATTGAATACCATCTGCTGTAATGCCGGATTGTTCTCAAAGGCGCCCCGGCAGACATAGGTCATCGTCTGACTTCCCGGTTTTTTAATTCCCCGCATCGTCATGCACATGTGCTCTGCCTGCAGAATAACCATAACACCCTTCGGTTTCAAATACGTCATAATGGCATCCCCAATCTGAGCTGTCATCTGCTCCTGAATCTGAGGCCGCTTTGCAAACACATCCACCGTCCGGGCCAATTTGCTCAGTCCAACAACTTTATCATCCGGTATATAGGCGATATGGGCTTTTCCATAGAAAGGCAGCAAATGATGCTCGCAGGTCGAATAAAAGGTGATGTCCTTCTCCAAAACAAGCTCATTATTGATGGCCGGAAAGGTCTTTCCCAAATGAACCGACGCATCCTCATCCAATCCACCGTAAATTTCTTTATACATATTGGCTATACGATGCGGCGTCTCAGCCAGCCCCGGACGTTCCAGGTCCTCGCCGATGCCCTCCAAAAGCAATCTTATCGCCGCCTCGATCTTCTTCTCATCTATCATGTCAGCCTCCGCTTTTTTATACAT
>CATYEA010000033.1 GCA_958405355.1 uncultured Lachnospiraceae bacterium | reverse complement strand
CTTTCATGGGCGAAGGGTTGTGGATGGTCTTTCATTTTCCGTGGAAAGAGGCCAGGTGTTTGGTCTTTTAGGTCACAATGGCGCTGGCAAGAGCACAACCATTGAAATGATACTCGGCTTAAAGAAGCCGGATTATGGTAAGGCGACGATTTTTGGTCAGGAGGCGTCGGCAAACCGAAGGGAATTATTTGAAAAGGTTGGCGTTCAGCTTCAGGCTTCGAATTATCAGCCGGCAATCCGGGTAGAAGAAGTGTGCAGGGAGCATGCGGCGCTTTACCGGCAATCGAAGGACTATTGTGAACTTTTGGAAATTTTTGGACTTGAGAAGCTGGAAAAAAGCCAGGTGGCAAAGCTATCCGGAGGAGAACGGCAGAAGCTGTCGGTGGTTTTGGCACTGATTGGCGATCCGGAAATCGTTTTTCTGGATGAATTGACGACAGGGCTGGATGTAGCAGCCCGTCGGGAGGTATGGAGGACGCTGAAGGGACTGAAGGAAAGCGGTCTTACAATCCTTCTTACCACGCATTATATGGAGGAAGCGGAAAATCTCTGTGATTGGATTTTGCTGATTCGGAACGGAAAAAGGGTGGCAGAAGGCAGCGTATCTGAAATCATTGCTGCTTCACCTTATGAGAATCTGGAGGAAGCCTATCTCTGGTACATGGGAGAGGAGGTAGAGCTGTGAAACGGTTTTTGAAAATATATGGGATTGAGCAAAAACTGTTTTTTCGCTCTGCCGATGTTTTTGTCTTTAATCTTTGTATGCCGGTGGCAACACTGGTTTTGATTGTGATGATTGCCGGAGGAAAGGCTGCGGGAGATAGTGGGATGACTTATCTGCAGAGTGCATTCGCATCTTTGATATCGGTAGGAATCTGCTGTAGTGCATTTATGAGTATTCCCATCGTCATGGTGGACTACCGGGATAAAAAAATCCTGAAGCAATTTTACTGCAGTCCGGTAAGCCCTGCCTGTTTGCTGGGTGCAGATACTCTCTGTTCTGCTGTTATGGCGGCAATATCCGCGCTTTTGGTATTCGGCGTGTCAGTGGTATGTTTTGGTTACCGAATGCAAGGCAATGTTTTCACTTTTATCGCAGCGTGGCTGCTGACACTGGCCGCAATGTTTTCTATCGGCCTGATGATTGCAAGTCTTTGCAGAACAGTCAAGGTAATGAACGCAGTGACCAGCCTTGTTTACTTCCCAATGCTGTTTCTTTCTGGTGCAACGATTCCTTACGAGATTTTTCCTAAGGAGCTTCAGGCCGCAGCCAATGTCATGCCGCTGACCCAGGGGATAAAGTTGATGAAATCGGTATCCATGGGAGCAGGTTTAGCGGAGGGAAGCTATATCGTGATTTTACTTTTGGTGATTACGGTCATCTGTGGTATCATATCGGTAAAGACATTTCGGTGGGAATAGACGAGGAGGGGTGTTTCATGGAAATGAGAGAAGAACATAAATGCTTTGATAAAACACCTAGTTTTTTATATCGGATTGGTATGTTCGCTCAGATGAACCGTATCACCGTCAAAACGCTGCGTTTTTATGAGGAACAGAACCTTCTGCTTCCGGCTTATGTAGATGAGGAAAACGGATACCGCTATTATACGATGAATCAGATGGCGGTGCTGCACCGGATTACGGCGCTCAAACAGGCTGGATTTACCATTGAGGATATTAAGGGGCTGAATCGGGAATCTGAGCCGGCCTCTTTCCTTGCCAGAAAACGGGCAGAGGTGGTGTTGAAAATTGCAGAGCTGACCAGGCAGCTGGCCGTAATCGACAGTTATCTGGCAGGTCCCAGCGATTCCCTCGAAGAACTGGTGTTAGTGAAAACCATCCCTTCGGTAATCGTTGCAACGATGCAGCGACGGATTGAAACCTATGACGCGCTGTTTGATTTGATGCCGGAGATGGGAGCGGAAATGGATCGTCTTGGGTGTGAGTGTGCGCTTCCGGAGTACTGCTTTACCCACTATCTGGAGCCGGGCTATAAGGATGAACAGATTCTGGTGGAGGCTTGTCAGGCTGTGACTGAGAAAAAGGAAGATGCAGAACAAATAAGATTTCGGGTATTTTCGGAAATCCAGGCAGCCTGTATTTATCATAGAGGCTCTTACCGCAATTTTGCCCGCACCTATGAGGCTGTTTTGAAGTATATCGAGGATAACGGTTATGAAATCTGCGGGAATATCCGGGAGAAGTATATTGATGGCGTCTGGAATAAGGATACGGAGGAAGAATGGCTTTCCGAGATACAAATCCCAGTTAAAAAAACGGAAAATGGAAACTAAAAAACAAATTTTAACGTTCGACTTCCGGCAGCAAAGAAAAGCTGCCGGAAGTTTTTCTTTAATTTTGAGCAGGAATATTGACAGAAGGGCAGTAGAAGATTATAATAAAACAAATGATGCACATCAAACGATGTACAACAAAGAGTGTTTAAAATGGAAAGGGAGAGATTGTATGCCGCCGAAACCGAAGTTTACACGAGAAGAGATTATTGCAGCTGCCCTTGATCTGGTCAGAGAAAAAGGAATGCAGGCTCTGACTGCCAGAGATATTGGCAATCGTCTTGGGATTTCGGCTCGTCCTGTTTTTACAGCCTTTAAGAACATGGAGGAAGTGCAGCAGGAGGTTCGCAAGGCAGCCCGAAACCGGTTTAGAGGTTATGCAGAGAAGGCTGTGAATTACTCGCCTGCCTTCAAGCAGATGGGGATGCAGATGATTCTTTTTGCAAAGGAGGAACCGAGGCTTTATGAGCTGCTGTTTATGAGAAACGACGGAGTGCCTCATTTCCTTGAAGAAGGATATCTGTCCCGGGATGAAATTGCTGCTTCCTCGGTGAAAACCATTCAAAAAGATTATGGCTTGACTTATGAGGATGCGAGGACGCTGTTTCATCATGTGTGGATTTTTACCTTTGGCATTGGCGCACTTTGTGCGACAGGTGTGTGCAGCTTCTCAGAGGAAGAGATGAATGAGCTGTTGGGGCAGGATTTCATGGCGATGTTCAGCCGTATTAAGTCGGGAGAAATTCATCAGGCTACTGTGCGTCCAATGCCGAAAGAGTAAGGCACTGGCAGGGAAGAATTGAATTTCATCGGGGAATATTGCATCTTGTCCATAAGGCATTGAAAAGAAAAAATTCATACAGTATTCTGTATTTGTGGGAATGGAAGGGAGTGAAAATCATGCGGGTATCGATACGAAAAGTGGAACGGCCGGAGGATGAGCAGGTCGTTTTAGAGTGTATGAAGATGACCGCAGATTTCCGGGATGTTCAGGAATATGTCCTGATGAAAGGCAATCTGGTGGCCGGGTATATTGATGAAGCAATCTATCAGATTCCACTTGCCGATATCCTATATTTTGAGGCGGTTGGCGACCAGGTTTTTGCCTATACCACCGACGAGCTGTACTCCGTGAAAAAACGGTTGTATGAGCTTGAGTCACTGTATGCGGACCGGAAATTTATACGCTGTTCCAAGTCGGTTATCGTAAACCTTTTACAAATTGAGTCTTTTCGCCCGGCGCTGGCTTCCCGTTTCTTTGCCAGAATGAAAAACGGAGAAGATATCCTGATTTCCCGCATGTATGCCAAAACACTAAAAAAGAGACTGATGGAGGGATAAGTTATGCGAGAAACAATTGTAAGGTATTTTCGTATCTTTTTGATTACCCACTTGTTTATTTCAATCAATACTGCGATTGTCGGGCAGATATTAGAGCCGGACGCGCACCTGACCTACTATTCTATGTGGGGACCGGTGATCATGGCGTTTTTGTGTATTCTTCCTTCGTTACTGCTGCATTCTGCGAAGGATCTGTCCATCCGGCAGATTATTATCCGGCGGGTGATTCAGGTATTGATGATTGAGGCAATCATACTTGGTTTCCTGTATATTGTCGTGCCTATGCGGGATATCAAAGCTTCGCTTTTGGTTGCGGCCTCGGTCGTGGTTGTATATGTAGTGATTTGTGTAGTTGATTGGATGCAGGGATGTATGGATGCCGAGGTAATGAACCGTCGGTTGGAACAATTGAAAAAGGAGCAATTATAAAATGGAAAAACAAGGACGATGGCTTCTATGCCCTATTTGCCATAGTAAGACCCGTGTATGGATACGGAAGGACACGGTCCTCGAAAACTTCCTGTTGTTTTGTCCGAAGTGCAAACAGGAGCGGTTGATTAAACTGAAACAATTTCATATGACGCTTTTACCAGAGCCAGACGCTAAGACGCAGAGCCAGTAATCCAGAGATATGGATGTATGGTTCTGCGTTTTTTTGAATCATATCTATTCTCATTTCGGTCGGTATTGGCACATTCCTTGGCGTATTTGAAAACAACCCCGCCGCTTACTATTGCTATAAAGCGGCAGGATTTCAGAATGTCACTGCGGCAGAGCAGGAATTTTGAATGTATAGGGAGAAAAATAAATGAAAAAACCATTTTTGATTATTATGATACTGGCAGTCTGCGTCGGGCTTCTTAGTGGATGCCGGATATCGATTCATTCACCCACTAGCTTGTCATCCTTTTATTATGACAATGCAGAGAAATATGTCGTCGGCGGGTCCGGCATTACCGACGCTGTGGAGCGGGTGGAGATCTGTTGGCTCAGCGGCGGCGTCAAGGTTGCCGCCCACAAAGAGGACATCGTCCGTTTTTCGGAAGAAGCAAATCGGATATTGACAAATGATAACAGCGTTCATTATTGGCTGGATGGCACGACCTTGCGGATTCAGTTTTGCAGCAGTGGTGAGTGGGATTTAAATGGTCTGAAAAAAAATCTGACGGTGCTGCTGCCAGAAGAATTGATGCTGAAAGAACTGAAAATCAACTGTGTGTCCGCCAAGATAGAGGTCGATTCCATTCAGGCAGAAGAACTGAACCTCAATACAATATCCGGAGCTGTCACAGCCGAGGTGCTTGGAGCCATGAGAGAACTGCGCGTGAGCACGGTTTCGGGCAAAGCGTCGGTCACAGCGCAGAGAATTGAAACAGTTGAAATGAATTCCACCAGCGGGGCCTTGCTCCTATCCGCGGAGGAAACCCCAGAAAGGATTGATATGGATACCGTGTCCGGCGCAGTTACGCTCATTTTACCGGAAGATACCGGCATGACTCTCCGGTTTGATACGGTCAGCGGAAAACTATCATCAGAGCTGCCCGGTGAAAGGGATGGAAAGAATTCTGTTTTTGGGAACGGTACCTGTGAGTGCGATATTGACACCACTTCGGGTGATTTGAGAATAAAAGTCAACGGCAGGAATAACTAAAGAGCCAGACGCTAAGACGCAGAGCCAGTAATCCAGAAATATGGATGGCCCTGCGTTTCGTTACATTGGAAGTGCGGGCTATGGATTGCCATTTATGTAGTGATGAACATATTGTTGGGCAAAAGAAAAAGTAATGGAGCAGAAGAACATGAGAAATTCGCAATGATTGATTTATTTCAAGGAGGCGGAAACTATAATGAGCAAATATGATTCCCTTTGGACGTACATACAAGGGCAAAGTAGCCAAATGCTTATGCTGAGTTTTGCAGAGATTGAAACGGTCTGTGGCCTGCCCATTGACCATTCTTTTCTGAAATATAAGAAAGAGCTGTTGACCTATGGCTGGCAGGTCGAAAAAATTTCCATGAAACAGCAGACGGTTCGCTTCCGGAAAAGCGGGCAGGAAACAGGGAGGTAAAAAGGATGGCGACGAGTAAGGAATATCTGTGCGACGACCGGTTGCTGATAAAGCCGGAGCCTAAAGAAAAGAGAAAGAAAAATCGGAATTAGAAATGCAAAGAAAATGGAGTAAAATTATGTTTAAAATTTATGTTTATGTGCTTGACACTTTAGCTGACTGGGAACTTGGATATGTGATCGCGGAATTGAATTCCGGGCGTTTTTTCAAAAAAGATGCACCTTGTGTATCGGTTAAGACGGTCAGCTTTTCAAAAGAGCCAGTCAAAACAATGGGCGGACTGACAATAGTTCCCGATTGTTTAATTCATGATATTGCCGTGAGTGAAACAAGCGTGCTGCTGTTACCGGGCGCAAATACATGGAATGACCCGAAACATAGTGCAATCATCGAAAAAGCAGGGGAGCTTCTTTCCGTGGAAGCCATGGTATGCGCTATCTGCGGGGCTACCGTTGCGCTTGCCAACCATGCGTTGCTGGATCAGCGTCCGCATACCAGTAATGGAGCGGGATTTCTTGAAATGTTTTCTCCCAGTTATAAAGGGCAGAGTTTCTATGTTGACAAGCCTTCCGTTGCGGACAACAACCTGATTACCGCAGGTCCCACCGGAGCTTTGCTGTGGGCTAGGCAAATTATTGAGCATTTGGGCGTTTTCCAATCCAACACACTGGAATCCTGGTATGAATATTTTCGTACTGGTGAGCCGCAGCATTTCTTTGCCCTCATGCAAACGTTGTCGTCTGATAATGAAAAAACATATGGATAAAGCGTACCACCAGAAGAAATACCAGTTTGCCTGGAACTATTTTAAGACGGAGCTGGCAGATGACACGCCATTTACCCACAGCGGTGCAGATAAAGTCAAAGTATATATTATGCCAATGTATAGAGCCAATAAGTTAAATTGGGAGGCTATCAGATGAAACAACTTAAAACAGCTTTAATTGTGATAGATATGCAAGCAGATTATATTGGGGAAAAGAGCAAGCATAACTATTATCCTAATGCGTTAATTGGAAAAATTAACGACAGAATAGCCATTGCTGTAAATTCAACCGAAGTTATTATCTATATTAAACAAGTAGGACGACGTAGCAAAAAGTCTTGCGTTTCGGATTTTGTGGAGGGTTTATCTATAGTATCGGATTTTATTGTCGAAAAAGAAAAATCAAGCATTTTTAGTAATCCTACTCTGTTGGATACATTAAAACAAAATGAAATCACAAATATTGAACTTATTGGAATTGATGGGAACTGTTGTGTCGCTTCCTCTGCAATAGATGCGTCAAAATTAGGCTTCTCAGTTGTTTTGCCATTAATTTATGTTGGGACAAAAAACAAAGAACGTTTCTCTAAAACAAGAGAGAAACTATTGAGAGCAAATGTGCAGATAATTGAGTAATAAGAAGAAAAATGTTTCGAATCGGTGATATAGTATGGAAACAAGAACTATCATTAGAAAAGGAGAACATATTATGCTGAAAATTGAGCATTTAACGAAAACCTACGGAGAGAAAAAGGCGGTGGATAACCTTTCCCTGCATATCCGGCCGGGAGAAATTTACGGTTTTATCGGACACAACGGTGCCGGAAAGACCACAACCATTAAAGCTTGCTGTGGCATTTTGCAGTATGACAGCGGCGAAATTTATGTGGATGGCGTATCCATGAAACAGAAACCTCTGGTCTGTAAGGCCAGGATGGCCTACATACCGGATAACCCTGATTTGTACGAATTTATGACGGGTATCCAGTTTTTGAATTTTGTGGCGGATATTTTTGGCGTCAGTGCAGCGGACCGTCAGGCGCGTATTCGCCGGTTGTCTGATGCCTTTGAATTAACCGGCGACCTGGCTCAGCCGGTGTCTGCTTATTCTCATGGCATGAAGCAGAAGCTGGCCATTATTTCGGCGCTGCTCCATAATCCCCAGCTCATTATTATGGACGAGCCTTTCGTCGGGCTTGACCCCAAGGCTGCCCATCTGCTGAAGGGACTGATGCGGGAAATCTGCGATAATGGCGGAGCTATTTTCTTTTCCACCCATGTTCTGGAGGTGGCGGAAAAGCTCTGTGACAAGGTGGCAATCATTAAGGGCGGCAGGCTCATCAAATCCGGCACCATGGAGGAGGTCAAGGGAGACAGTTCTCTTGAAAGTGTGTTCCTGGAATTGGAGGGAGAGCAATGACAAAGGCATTATTCAAAAAGCAGATGATGGAGGTTTTCTCGTGGGTTTATCAGAATAAAAGGTCCGGGAAGAACCGTTCGGCCAAAGGGATTGTTGGGTATGTGCTGCTTTATGTGCTGATTTTTGGATTTATCGGCGCCGTGTTTTATTTTGTCGCTGGTATGCTCTGTGAGCCGTTGGTGAGTGTGGGTTTAGGTTGGTTTTATTTTGTCATTATGGGGCTGATTGCTTTGTTCTTTGGTGTGTTTGGAAGTGTGTTCAACACTTATGCATCCCTCTATAACGCAAAGGACAATGATTTGCTGCTCTCTATGCCTATTCTTTCCGGGAAAATTCTGCTGGTTCGTTTGTCCGGGGTCTACGCCATGGGACTGATGTACGAGCTAATCGTGATGATTCCTGCGCTGATTGTTCGGTTTTTGACTGCCCGAACGAGCGCAGCTGGCGCAATCTGCACCTTGCTTATTCCGCTGGAGCTGTCAATTCTCGTGCTTGTCCTTTCCGCCGTGCTGGGATGGGTGGTTGCGCTGATTGGTGGAAAAATGAAGCACAAAAATATCATGACAGTCATTTTGTCTTTGGCTTTTATAGCAGCTTATTATTATTTCTACGGGCATGCTTATAGAATTCTTCAGAGTATTTTGGAAAATCCTCAGGCGATTGGCAGTCGCGTCCGAAGTATTCTGTATCCGCTTTATCATATGGGGCTGGCGGCCGAGGGCAATTTGCTTTCCATGCTGATTTTCACGGTTATCGTTGGACTGCTGTTTGCAGTTGTCTATCTTGTGCTGTCCAGCAGCTTTTTAAAAATCGCCACAGCAAACCGCGGCGCGGCCAAAGTGCAGTATAGAGAGCAGCGTGCAGTGGTACGTTCTGTTGGCCGGGCATTGTTTCAGAAAGAGGTGTGTCGTTTTCTGGGTAGTGCCAACTATATGCTCAACTGCGGTCTTGGCATTATTATCATGCTGGTTTCTGCCGGTGCATTGCTGTGGAAGCAGGCAATGATTCGGGAGGTGCTGTTTGGGGCTTTTGATGGAAAAGAAGGAATCATTCCACTGATTGAGGCGGGAGTGGTCTGCCTGCTCTCTGCCATGAACGACATCACTGCACCGCCTGTTTCTTTGGAAGGAAAGAATCTGTGGCTGGCACAGGTATTTCCGGTATCCGGCCGGCAAGTGCTGCTGACGAAGGGCGCGAGGATATTTGAAGCCTTATGAGGAGGCAAATGTAAAAAATACGAAAAGAACCATCACCGTATCCGGAAAAATGCGGAAGGCAGTATATTGTTTCAGATGATATGAGTGGAAAGGAAAATTGACTATGAAAATATTAATTTTAAATGGCAGTCCCAAGCGGGATGCCAGTGATACTATGCATTTGACCCGCGCTTTTACGGCTGGGATGAACGATATAGAGGAAAACCAGATACATACGATTCATGTAATTAATCAGCATATCGAATATTGTACCGGCTGTTTTGCCTGCAAGAAAAACGGCGGCACCTGTATTCATGATGATGATATGCGGGA
This sequence comes from uncultured Lachnospiraceae bacterium, assembly GCA_958405355.1. Taxonomy (GTDB): domain Bacteria; phylum Bacillota; class Clostridia; order Lachnospirales; family Lachnospiraceae; genus Frisingicoccus. Next base: position 3,052 of record CATYEA010000033.1, on the reverse strand, counting down.
TATCCTGGAGGAAATTTTGAATTCGGATTTATTGATTCTCAGCTTCGGACTGTACGGATATGGAATGCCCGGCCACCTGAAAACGCTGATTGACCGCACCATGCCGGTATCCTCCATGGCGATGGAAAAGGTGGGCAACCGTTACCATCATACTGTCCAGCGGGATTTTTCAAAGCTGAGATATCTGATGATTTGTGGCTGCGGTTTTCCCAACAGCAAAAATAATTTTGAGCCTATGGTTATGCAGTTTGGGCTGCTGTTTCCGAATCATTCTACCATTCTCACGGTGCCGGAGTCGCCCATGTTTAATGCGCCGGAGGCTGTGAGCGTGACAAAGCCGTTTCTTGAAGTTGTGCGGCAGGCCGGACGGGAGTATGCCGAAAGAGGCGAGATTACTGCAGCTACCAGGACAAAACTGAACACACCCATGATTCCGGAAGAAGTTTATGCGCAGATTGTGAACGGCGGAGTCTAAGACGATTTGAAGGGCAGTTACGAGGAGTCCTTCAGAATCCGGACCGGTTGGGCTGCAGAATTTGAAGATTCCTTTGGCAACCGCCTGGGAATTACAGATTATCGCAAGGAGGAAGAAAAATGAAAAGCTTGAAAATGATTCAAAATACCTTTAAGGTGTTCAAAAAGCTATCTATGCTTGCCATGATTGTATCTTTCATTGCAGCAGGTACCGCGCTTTTGGGACTGCTGTGTGTGATTGAGTGGCAGTCGGAGGGGATGCTTGGTTTCGGTAGAAGCGTTATGGTATTTACCGGCGCGACTAGCCTGGAGTCGGCAATCTGTGTGCTGCTGTCTGACATTGTGCTCGCGCTGACCGACGGCTTTCTGTTCCTGTTTGCCTGGCGTTATTTCAAGACTGAGCATGCAGACGGCACACCTTTTACCCATAGCGGTGCGGATCAAATCAGGAGTCTGGGCATCAAAACTATCGTCATGCCCCTGGTTGCGGTCATCATTTCCGCCGTGATTTACAGCTGTTTTGGCGTGACGAATGCCCCCGATTGGAGCAACGCCGTTTCCGTGGTGCTGGGTATTGTGCTGATTTTGGCGTCCATGGTGTTCCACTATGGCGCGGAACTGGAAATGCGGGTAAAGGAGGCTTCAAGATGAAGGAATTTATATTCGCTGCCCTGCCTTTAGTGTCGATGGGGCTCGTATTGGCTGTATTGGCAGTAACCCACATGATGGAAAAGCAGAAGAATGAGAAACAGGAGGATGAGAAGCGAGGGGCACGCATCGCTATGGGAGCAGGACTTGGCTTAATACTGGGTGTGACGTTGAATGGCTGCGGATTGTGGGAAAACCATTTGATTGTGCTTGCCCTCGGGCCACTGTGGGGAATGGCTATTGCGTCCCTGATTTGGAGGAAAGATAAAGAGTAATGAAAAAACGCTGATCAACTATATAGGACTTTTAGGTATCGTCAGCCTGTTGCCTTTTGAAAAGGGAAAAAGAGACGCTGTGAGTCGTTTGGCAGATAAATTGACATGGATCGGGAAAGGTTCATAAGGAAACGGAGAAAATTATGGTTACAATTTATGTTTATGTTCTTGATACATTAGCCGATTGGGAAATTGGATAAGCGTCCGCACACCAGCAATGGAGCAGGATTTCAGGCTGTCTTGGGTATTTATCTGTTTTGTAGTATAATGTGAATACAATATCGATAAGGTACGAGAGATTGCAGAGAGGCGGTCAAAATATGTGCAATGAATTCATTAATTTAACATCAGAGAATCTTGCGAAGGAGCATTTATGCTGTATTATCCGTAGCAAGAAGCTACATCCGGGTGTGGAGGCGAAGCGAGATTGGCTTGTTGGGCGGCTGAAAGAGGGCCATGTGTTCCGGAAGCTGGATGTAAAGGGCTGCGTTTTCATCGAGTATGCCCCACTGGAAACAGCATGGGTTCCCATCATCGGTGATAACTTCTACTATATTTATTGCCTGTGGGTTTCCGGCAAGCCGAAAGGACACGGGTACGGAAAGGCATTGATGGAATATTGTCTGGAAGACGCCAAAGACAAAGGAAAATCCGGCGTCTGTATGCTGGGAGCAGCCAAACAGAAAGCATGGCTGTCTAATCAGTCCTTTGCTAAAAAGTTTGGGTTTAAGGTCGTGGATACGACGGAAAATGGCTATGAACTGCTTGCCATCTCCTTTGACGGAACAGCCCCAAGGTTTGCCGGAAATGCAAAGAAAATGGAAATCGAGAGCAAGGATTTGACGATTTATTATGATATGCAGTGCCCGTATGTGCTGCAGCGGATTGAGATGATTCGGCAGTACTGCGAGGAGAATCAAATTCCGGTGGCGTTCATTCCGGTGGACACGCTGCAAAAGGCAAAGGAGCTGCCCTGCGTCTTTAATAATTGGGCGCTCTTTTATAAGGGAAAGTTTGAGACAGTGAATCTGTTGGATGTTAATTCCATAGAGAGAATACTGAAAAAATAGGCAAAGTCATAAAGACTGAATCGGGAGGATAGGGTTATGACGAATCAATACAAGGTAATTGATGAAAAAACATGGGACAGAGCCATGCACTGTATGGTTTTCAGAAATAGCATTGAGCCGGCATTCTGTGTAACTTTTGAAGTAGATATTACGAATTTTAAACAGTTAGTGAAGGAAGAAGAACTTTCTTTTACACTGGCTATGGTATATGCCGTTTGTAAATGTGCAAATGAAATTGAGGCATTCCGTTATCGATTTGTAGACGAACAGATTGTGTTATTTGATAAAATAGATACTGCATTCACTTATTTAAATAAGGATACGGAATTGTTTAAGGTAGTTAATGTGCCCATGGCGGATAGTTTGACAGAATATTGTAAATTGGCGGCTAAAACAGCAAGTGAACAGAAAGAATATTTTACAGGACCATTGGGAAATGATGTATTCCAATGTTCTCCTATGCCTTGGGTTACATATACTCACATCTCCCATACAAATTCAGGAAGAAAGGATAACGCAACACCACTTTTTGATTGGGGTAAGTATTATGAGAGGGAGGGGAAAGTATGGATTCCTATTTCTGTG
>CATYEA010000032.1 GCA_958405355.1 uncultured Lachnospiraceae bacterium | reverse complement strand
CCTACATTTCCTCTACCGAATTGACGCCTTCAAGGCCTTCAATAAAGGTATGTACATCGATCCCTTTGGATTTGGTGCTGACTTCTAATGACATGGTCGCATTGACAATATCGTCCTTGTTTTTCTTAGATTTGCTAAGCTCCAGGCTCAGGAATTTAAAACCTCTTTCCTTCACAGCCGACATAAACGGTGTAATATATTTCCTGGACTCAAACTCCACATATAAATCATAGACCCGGGAATGTTCGTAGGCATACTCGTCGATTTTCTGCATGTAATTATAAACAAAAAATACGATGATCGTAGCAATAATGGCTCCGGAATAAAATCCAATGCCAAGGGCCAGACCGATGCCCGAGCAGGCCCAGAGTCCCGCTGCAGTCGTCAGCCCTTTGATCTGATTCCGTCCGGTCACCATGATCGTCCCCGCTCCCAGGAAGCCGACACCGCTGACAACCTGGGCCGCCATACGGGCCACATCGCCGGTTCCGTTAGATACAAACCGGAATGTATATTCACCGGTCATCATGATCAGGGTTGCTCCGAGACACACGAGAATATGGGTCTTAAATCCGGCCCCCCGTTTTTTTACGCTCCGGAAAAAACCAATGATACCGCCGCAGACCGTCGCCAACAACAGACGAATCAATACAACAGGAATACAAAATGTGTGGAGATATTCATTTATCGCTTGTAATACTTCCATGTTCATTTCATCACCACCAGGCTCATGCTTCTTACAAAGCTTCTACATTTTTCGTTGCTACCACGGAAACACCCGTATCAGCGACATTTTCTACAATGATATCACCGATATGCACCGGAGCTTCTACCTGGATATTCTGAAGTGCCTTTGCACAGTCAAAAATCTTACTCTTCGGAATATCCGATTTTGTTTTTACAGAAACCATCGGAATCTTACCGCCGTTCACCCGAACAATCGATGTTACGATACGTGTTGGATTGGTCACTTCCTTCCGCGCATATTCCTCGCCCCGCTTGCATGTATTTCCGGTAATTTTAAGGATTTCTCCGCCTTCCATCTCTACTGTCACGGCGCAGCCCAGAGGGCATCCGATACATGTTAATTCTCTTTTTTCCATATTCTTACGCCTCCTCGACTTTAAAGATAATCTGCTTCAAATCCGGATATTTCAAAAGCTGCTCTTTTTTAAGCTTCACTTCTTCCATCTCTCCAGGGGCAACTACCGGACGCTTCCGGCGCATCACCCGTTCGTCGTCAAAGTATGTGGATACATAACAATTTTTCTGTACAGCACCTACACGGAAACGTACGATAATCTCATCATCCATCCGGTCCACATTCAACGTCTTAGGCACTGTATAACGGACAATGCCCTGCGGACAGAGATCTACGGTTTCATGGCTTGTCTCCGGTTCCTTGCTGCCGTTCTGAATATATTTTGCCGCATTCCGTCCGGCTGTGGCCGCTTCCTCAGAAACAAAGTCTACCAGGTCATGAACATGAAGAACATTGCCGCAGGCAAAGACACCCGGCACACTTGTTTCCAGACTTTCATTAACCACCGGGCCATTGGTCACCGGTTCAATATCCACGCCGATACCTCTGGACAATTCGTTCTCAGGAATCAGTCCACAGGAAAGGAGCAGCGTATCACAGTCATAATGTTCTTCCGTTCCCGGAATCGGTTTGCCTGTGCTGTCCACTTCTGCCAGAGTAATGCCTTTGACCCGCTCTTTTCCATCAATGTCAACCACCGTATGGCTTAATTTCAGCGGAATACCAAAGTCATCCAGACACTGAACGATATTTCGTTTCAGACCGCCGGAGAATGGCATCAGTTCTGCAACGACTTTGACCTTTGCCCCTTCCAGTGTCATACGGCGGGCCATAATCAATCCGATATCACCGGAACCTAAGATAACAACTTCCCGGCCCGGCATAAAGCCTTCGATATTAACCAGACGCTGTGCTGTTCCGGCCGAATAAATACCTGCCGGACGGTAACCCGGAATGTTCAGCGCACCTCTCGGACGTTCCCGGCATCCCATAGCCAGAATAACAGCCTTCGCCTGAATCTCAAAAAGTCCATCTTCCCGGTTCATGGCCGTTACCACTTTATTTTCCGAGATATCCATAACCATCGTATTTAATTTATATTCAATCTTTAAATCTGCCACTTCATCAATAAAACGTCCCGCATATTCCGGTCCGGTCAGCTCTTCCTTAAAGGTATGAAGACCGAAACCATTGTGGATACACTGATTCAAAATACCGCCAAGCTCATGATCTCTTTCCAGGATGATGATGCTTTCAAGACCATTTTTTCTCGCAGAAGCTGCTGCCGCAAGACCGGCCGGACCGCCGCCGACAATGACCAAATCGTAATTTAACATTTCTTCCACCATCCCTTCTATAATCTATCCTTTACCGTACCGACAATGAGTTTGGAATCTCCGCCGGATTTGGTAATATCTGCCATGCTCACATGAAGCTCTCTTGCCAGAATCTCCATGGTTCTCGGTGAACAAAATCCAGCCTGACACCGTCCCATTCCGGCACGGGTCCGGCGTTTTACACCGTCCAAAGATCTGGCGCCCACCGGACGGTGAATCGCATCCAAAATCTCACCTTCTGTGATCATCTCACAACGGCAGATAATGTTGCCGTATTCCGGTTTCACTTCAATCAATTTCGCCCGTTCTTCTTTGCTCAGCTCAGAAGGATTTAAAATGCCCCGGCGTGTTGCAATAAAGTCCGGATTCTCATCCAGTTTCATCATCTTTGAAACAATGTCTGCCACCATCAAACCGATGGCCGGAGCACTGGAAAGTCCCGGAGACTCGATACCGGATACGTCTACAAAGCCCTTGGCATCCTTCGCTTCGCCGATAATAAATTCATGATGATCCTCATGGGCACGAAGTCCTGCAAAGGAAGTGATCACCTGACGCATCGGAAGCCCTGCCACAGCCTCTCCCGCTTTGCTGACAACAAAATCCAGTCCTTCCCGGGTCGTCGCTGTTGCTTCTTTATCTTCGATATCAATAGCCGTCGGTCCGACAAGAAGATTTCCGTGAACCGTTGGTGTCACGAGAACACCTTTACCAAATTTATCCGGCAATGGGAAAATCGTATGGGACACATGATTTCCGGCCGTCTTATCCAACAGACAATAATCGCCCCGACGCGGTGTGATATGAATCTTTTCTTCACTCACCATATTGTGGAACTGATCTGCATAAACACCTGCCGCATTGACAACAACCTTTGTTTTAAGAATACCTTTATTTGTGGTCAGCGCATAGCCTCCATCGATTTTTTCAATATTCTGAACTTCCGTATTTAATTTAAATTTAACGCCGTTGACTGCTGCATTTTCCGCAAAGGCAATGGTCATGCCGAATGGACATACAATGCCTCCTGTCGGTGCATAGAGCGCAGCCACCACCTGTTCAGTCAGATTCGGTTCCAGTTCATGAGCTTCCTTTGCATCGACGATGCGGAGATCTTTGACACCATTTTTCTTTCCCCGTTCCAGAAGCTCTTCCAACATATAAATATCTTCTTCATGAACGCAGACAACCATAGAACCAATCCGTTTAAACGGAAAATCCAGTTCCTTTGCCACATCTTCCATCATCTGATTGCCCTGAACATTTAATTTTGCCATCAATGAGCCTGGTTCCGCGTCATACCCTGCATGAACAATGGCACTGTTGGCCTTGGACGTTCCTGCACAGACATCCTCTTCCCTTTCAACGACACAGATATTGGCTTTATAACGTGATAACTCTCTTGCTGCCGCGCAACCGGCCACGCCGCCGCCAATGATGATAATATCGTACATTTTTTCTCCCTCCTGCACTTTTATCGATATGCTTTCTGAATCTCACGGACGATATCCGGATAATTTCCAATGACCGAATCCACGCCCCGCTCAAACATTTCCTCAATCTCTTCTTTCTCATTCACTGTCCACGTATTAATTTCCAGGTTGTGGGACTTGATTTCCGCCACCACTTCCGGTGTCATATTTTTATACATTGGGTGATAACATTCTACACCGGTGGAAGCCACATAGGCTCCCGCATTGATCAGCCAGGATTCTTCCAAAAGACCACATTTGATCGTCGGATCAATGGCTTTCATACGGAGAATGGAAAAATGATTAAAAGACGAAATGATCATTTTATCTTTTAAGCCATATTCCTGAATCATATCATAAACTTTCTTTTCAATACCTTCATACTCAAACACACCGGTTTTTAATTCGATATTGGTAATGATATCCTTATCTTTGACCAGTTCCATATATTCTCTCAATGTCGGAATGTGCTGAAAACCATATTCTTTGAATGTATAGGAAGCATCCAGTTTTGCCAGCTCCTCATAGGTAAAATCCTTTACCCAGCCGGTGCCGTCGGTCGTCCGGTCCACTCGCTCATCATGGATAATGACCAGAACACCGTCTTTTGTCAGATGAACATCATTTTCAATGCCGTCAGCTCCCGCTTCAATGGCTTTTTCAAAGGCCAGCATGGTATTTTCAGGATATTTTCCGCTGAATCCTCTGTGTGCAAAATTTTTTGTCATCATTCTTCCCTCTCTCTTAATAAAATGCAAGGCGAAACAGACAGTCTCACCGACTATCCATTTCGCCTCTCTCACTCTCTAAAGCGTTACACATATATATTTTTATCATAGCACTTCTGTTCTTTAAATGCAACGAAATTATCACATTTTCCACAAGTTTCTGTTGGTCGTGGAAATGGCATCCGCTCCCGCGGATAAGGCGCTCATGACATCTTTTTTATCCGTCAAAAGTCCCCCTGCGATCACCGGCACATTAACAAAACTGCGGATATCTTTTAAAATTTTCGGCATGATTCCCGGCATAATCTCCACACAATCCGGATGATAGACCTCAATCTGGCGTTTGGAATTTTCCAGGGCAATGGAATCAATAATAAAAAACCGCTGAATCGTCAAAAGTCCCAGTTCTTTTGCCCGTTTTACCATCATCGGCTTCGTACTGATGATTCCGTCAGCCTGGGTTGCTTTCTTTATAAAGTCCACAGAGATTTCTTTAGAACTTAAGCCCGTGATCAAATCCATATGAACAATTGCTGTTTTTCCGCCTTCTTTCACCTTTTTTACAATCTCACCAATACTACAGACATTTCCAAAGAGAATAAAAATCACCTGACATTCGGTTTTTAAACATTCGGAAAGTCCTGATTCGTCTTTAATTGCTGCAATGATCGGCGAATCGACTAATATATCTGCATCTAACAATTCCGATATTCTCCTTTCTGTTTCTCCAGCCACAAAAGCACCTCCGGACAAATGTCGTCCCACTGGCTCTCATTGTGAATGTCTTTTATCTTTTCCAGCATCTCATACACCGGCTGTTTTTCAAACTCCGTCCTGGCCTCGGAAATCTCCTGTTCAATCCGTCCGACAGTTTCCGGCGGAAGAATCATCCGGTTTGTCTCCTGAAGCATCTCTTCATCTCTATCAAGAATCTTTAACATTTTCAGCCAGGCATCTCTTGAAAGATCGGAAGCGTTTAACTCATAAGCCTTCTTAAAACAGGCCAGGGCCGCTTCCCCATTAGCCAGCCGTGCAAAGGCAATCCCCATATTATGATAGACATTTCCCCGGAACTCCTTTGTCACGATTTCCTCTGAATCGTCCATCATCAAATCCACTTTTTTATAGACAGCCAGAGCTTCCAGCGGCCGCCCGTAACGCAGGTAATTATCCGCCTCTACCTTTCGCGTTTCCACCGGATTCTGCATCTCAATCTCTTCAATGATTTTCTGAAGCTGGCTTATCTCTTCTTTTGAATAGTAATCGACAGACATCAGAATAAGACGAACCATCTCTTTCAACGTCCGCTGATTTTTCTTTGCTTCTCTGAGCCGTTTGACCAAGGCCTTTTCGCCCAGATTTTTTTCAATCCAATAAAACAGATCATCGTCAAAAGTTTCTTCGCTGATCGTATATACATGATGATAAATATAATAACAAAGCTGCTCCAAACTATAAACACGTATGCCGCTCAGACTAAAATAGTAAGGCACCGTATTTCGTCCGCCGTCAGTCAAAATCAATCTTCCCGGCTCATGAACCTCTTTATCCTCCAGGGTTTCGTCATAAATACCTGTTCCACCGTTTTTTCCGACGGAGGATAAAACTCCCCAAAACCATTGTCGCTTAAATATACATGACAATGGACCGGGTCATCAAATCGGAGACAAAGTTTAAAATGTCCCGTCTTATCGGGACGTTTTTCTTCTTTAAAATCCGCCAAAGAGATCTGAATGGAACGCTCCCGACGGCTCAGATAATCCATCAGATGAATCGTCACATGATCCATACCGTCGGTAATAAAATCCGCTTCGGCCTGAACATCGTACCAGACCTGACCGGCCTGTACGATTTCCTCATTCGCCATCTCCCGCTTTTTGCTGCCGCGAATATATATGGTTTTCGATATGACATCCTCATTGAGGGCAACAAAGCTGCCCTCCTCCAACAGGCCCGCTGCCATCAGGCTGTAATAGCAGGCACCCCGCGAAAAAATATTGGAACCGATAAAACCTTTCCGATGATGACAGAGATTTTTCAAAGAAATCTTTGCCCAATTTCCTTCAAATCCTTCACCAGTCAGATAAACCGTCGAGATAATCTTATTGGCTGTCACCTTTCGGACAACTTCCAAAAATCTCCGGTCCAATTCCGGCGGTGCTGCCTGGCCAATCTCACTGCCGTCAAAATACTCGGTCAACGGAACTGTTGTTGCCATGACCGCAATCGGCATTCGCTTCTTAGAAATCGCCAGATGATAATAAGTCATGCCACGCTGAGAATAATCAAACAGTCCCACATCGTGCTGCCACAATTCTTTCTTCTGATTCAGCGCATAATGTTCATAGGCCGATACATGATTGATCACTGTTAATCTCTCTTCATCAAAACCCATGGTGCCGCACAGCGCCTTTAAAGCCTCCACCGTATTTTTCCCAAGGGATTCCACGGCAATAGTCAATTGCCCCACACACCAGTGAGGATAATACTTAGTCAGCAATTTCAAACTTTCCGTCATAAAAATCCGCACCAGCTCGGCACTGGAATAGAAGTCATCATCCACCATAATGGCATTTTGAGGCTCCAGCGCATCCACGAAATTTTCTACCAGAGTCCCCCGATGTTCATTGACCGCCTTCCAGGCATCATAACCGCAGACCCAGGAACGGTCCTCATAAAGCCGGCAGAGCACTGCGGGCACCCGATCCAGCATTTTTTCTCCGATATAGCAAATCGTATCCATATCCTGTGTTTTCTGATTATAACAACTGATCTGGACATAATCATTGCATAAATCATATCCGATGATCAGTTCTTTCACTCGATTGTCCATAGACACGTCCTCTTCTCTAAAGTAGTTCAAACACTTTTTCGGCCAGCGCCTTCCTGCGGCTGTATTCACTGGCTGTTCGATACAGTGCATCGTAATCATTAAAGTCCTTCTGGAGAATCATCCGGTTGATGTAATCCATACCGCTGACAGGCTGACGTTCTCCGTCAATGTCCTGTACAATTTCCTGATTTTCAGTGACAATAATATCCTCGCCATCATCATCCAGTGCCTGCCATGTCAGTTTTTCACCTGCAAACAATGTCCAGGATTTGACAAAAATCCCACCATAAACACTCTGCATGTTTTCTTCTTTCCATTCACCGGTCTTCTGTTCTGAATCAATCCGGTAATTCACTTTCACCGTATGGGCCGGATTTGTCGTATAGGTCACAAATACCCGGTCCGCCAGCTCCTGAGGGATATCCGTCAGATTCATAAAAGACTTAAACCACGGAAGCATCACTCCCCGGCTCATAAAACGGCGTACTTCCCGGCAAATCCAGCCATTGTACTGGCCGGCGCCATAATCATGTCCCGAAAGATATTTTAACATAGCCAGACTGCATACATCTCTGCCCCGCTCCATCTGGTCCATCTCAATCTCCATATACTGGAATATGTTTTCTTTCAGCTCCGTATCTTTAACAAGATAACTGTAGGCGCTGTAAGCCAGATAAGCACGTACAATTTTGATATTCGGATGTACCCGGTAATAAGAATCAAAGACAGGTCCGCTCTCTTCCACCATATCTTCCGTAAAAAGTACCTGACAGAGCATTTTTTCCTCAAGCTGGTGAACTTCCACCTCAAAGCCAATGGCCGCCTGCCAGATATCCATATAATCTTTTGTCGTTCCGAGATAATACCGGTTCAGATATTCCAGAATGATCTCGTCATATTTTCCCGCTTTAAATGTATAAAAGGCCATCTCCAAAAGCAGAGCATCTTCCTCATAATTCCGTTTCCGTATCATTCTGGAGGTCAGCCGCATCAGCCGCTTATCCCGAATATCTTCATACCCATATTCGCTGATGGCTTCGAAAGCTTTCTCATAAAAGCCGCGCTGAATATAGTATTCAATAATACTTCCCCGCTCTTCGCTGCCGAGAAGATGAATATCCAAACGAATGAGGTATTTCTCCAGGGTTTCCCCCTCATAATTCTCGTAATAAATATCGATCAGGTTCTTTAAAATATTTTTTCGATACTCATCACAGATCGAATGAATCTTCAGCGTCCGTTTAAAAATCTCAATGGACGTATCGTCAATCATCTGATATTTCAAAGCCCTCTCGCTTCGGTTCATAAGCACTTTGGAATTATCCGGACACATTTCATAACAGTCCTTGATAAATTCCGACTCATCCATGAGCTTGTTCATCGTATAATCCACTGTGCGCATATACCGATTGCCCTCAGAATCCTCAAAGGCAATATTATATTCATCCATGAAAATATCCACATAAGCTTTTCCACCGGTCACCGGATAGATGAATTCCCGATTGACTTCCCGCATGGTCACTACGGCACTGACAATTCCCGGATGAGCACACTGAATCTGATGTTTAAACATAATATCCGGCAATTCTCTGGCCAGCTTACTATTCATCTTATCACGGGTAATATAAAATTTGTAAAGTTCCGCCAGTTTATCATCCATACGCCCCAGACTGAGCTGTTCATAGGTAAAGGCCTTCATGATGTTGTCATAGGAATAGTAAATCCGTTCCAGGCTCTGGCGATGCCGGATAATATAGCAATATAAAAATGCCTTACGTGTCCAGTCTAACTGATTATTATAATTAAAATAATAAAGCACTGCCGTCGGAAGCTCTATAACCTTCGCTTCATCCAACGAAAGCATATAATACTCATAAAGACGGGTCAGTTTCAGCGAATAACGAATACCTTTCAGATACCATTCATTATATTTTATATCCGTTTTATTTCCTTTAATAAGCAGGCTGCATACCGCAGCTAAAAGCTCTTTGTTCTCATGTTTTTCACAAAGGCGCATCAACGCCCGGAGCACCATCGGCTTATAGGTTTTTTCCCGGGCAGCCAAATCTGCAAACTGATACAACAATTGTGTCCCCAAAGCATCATGCCGGGTTCCCCAGTAAAGTAACTGGGCCTCGAAATCATCCATCTCCCGAATCATCGACGGATCCTCATTGGCCATCCGAAGCGCTTCCTGATACATGACCGGACTGTGACAGCCACGTTCAAATTCTGCTTTCAAACGTTTAAATGTCTGGATACCGCCGTTTTTAAGCCGCTCATCCAATTGAAGCAGCATCCACAGAACTTCCCATCGGTCACACTGCCCCTCATAATATTCCCACATCCGCGTGATAACATAGTGGGTATAATCCGGCTCTCTGCGGTACAGAGATGTAATATACATAAAGTAACAATATTCCAACATGGAATTTCTGCGAAGCTCCCGGCCATTAATCTGGCTCATAATGTCTTTCGCACTGTTTTCTTCACCGATAGTCATTAAAAAATGCGCCTCTAAAAGAGCATAGCGCACATCATCGCTGGTATTTCGACAGCAATCCACATCCTCCCGGGTCTCTCTGCTCCATGTATCCGGATCGATCTTTCCGGCCTTCCAATCCAGATAGCGCCGTTCAATATGATAAATACTGCTGCGAATGGAAGCACGCGGTTCTTCATCTTCCCGGAAAACCTCCTGATGACAGCAGACCTTAATCTCTATAGACTGGGAAAATGTTGACAAAATAATCCGGCCATAGTTATATCCCCGTTTCAAAAATTCCGGATTAATAAAGTATTCCAATTCATAATAACTTCCAAGGAAATCCTGGGTCGTCAAACGTTTTTTATAAACACTCAGGAAATCGCCTTCGGCATGAACATAAATTTCCTGATAGCCCCAGGTATTTTTCTCCAAAACCAGCTTGTCACTGAGGGCCTCAGACAGATTATTCAGAACGATTTCTCTCTGAGTCACCGAAATCGTTACCTTTTGTTTTTTCTTTAATGTATAAAGAAATTCTTCCAGTGCCTGGTTAATATTCCGGCTCTTCATCAACTTTTCATAAATATGAGCGTGAATCTTATTAATCAGAAAAACTCTCGGGAAATCCGCAGACTTGAACAAATTCACAGCCTCCTGCCAATGTTCGGAAGCCAGTCTGGAAAATTCCTCCAGGTTTCCTACTTCGCCGATGCTTGTCATACAGTAAGGTGAACGCACAGACACCTTGTAAGGAATCTGAATCTCCCCGCCGTTACTGATGATGCTGATATGACCTTCTGCCTTATCTCCCGGCTCCATATTATCCGCCATAAACGTAAAATGGATTCGGTTATCCGTTCCAATAATATCCGTTTCCGCACAGTGCATCTGTTTATTGGAAGAAAAGACCTTCGCCCTCACGTCGATGCCGTTGACCGCATAGACCCGAAATTCTCCCGAAAAGCAGCTTCCGGCCTCAACTTCCAGAAAAATCGATTTTTCTGAAACCCGAATATCCGGACAGCCATATTCAAATATTCCTTTAGACAATAAATTTATCTTTTCTTTCAATGTTTCTCTCCTGTTTATCATTTGCATTTTTAAATGAAATGTACTAATATAGATTATACCACTAGAATGAATATTGGTGCAACAAAAAGTAATGAGGAGTAATATTATGACACAAAAATCCGAACATTTTCACGGCAGCGACCTTGAGAAAATCGAGGAAATCTACCACATCCCAAGGGAAGAAATTACCAGTTTTGCCGCCAACGTCAACCCTATCGGTATTTCTCCAAAACTGCGCTGTGCGCTGGCTGAACGTATCGATGCGATCACCGGCTATCCTGAGCGAGAATATACTTCCCTGAGAAAATGTATCGCCTCCTACGTAGATACTGATTTTAAAAATATTATTGTTGGAAATGGCTCCACGGAGCTTATTTCCCTGTTTATCCAGATCTTAAAACCACATAAAGCGCTCATTCTCGGACCGACTTATTCCGAATATGAACGTGAAGTTACGCTGGCCGGCGGTACCTCCCGGTATTATCGATTGGATGAAAGCCATGGTTTTTCTGTCCATGTGGACCTGCTTGCCAAACAGTTAAACGAAACCATCGATTTGCTGATCATATGCAATCCAAACAATCCCACATCTACAGCTATTTCCCGCTCTGACATGCGTAAGATTCTTGATATCTGTAAAGAAAACGGGATCTATGTTCTCGTAGATGAAACCTATGTGGAATTTGCTGAAGACATACAGGATATCACCGCAATTCCTCTGTCCCAGTATTATAATAACATCATCGTTCTTCGGGGTGTTTCCAAATTTTTTGCCGCACCGGGACTTCGTCTCGGCTATGCCATCTGCGGCAATCGGGACCTGGTCAAAGAAGTTGTCGGACATCAGGACCCTTGGGCTATCAATACACTGGCCGCCATTGCCGGAGAAATCATGTTCACCGACGAAGATTATATCGCCCAGACCCGGCAGCTCATTTCTTCCGAAAGAGACCGAATCTGCCGGAAATTGGACGATTTCAGCGGTGTCACCTATTATACGCCAAAGGCCAACTTCATCCTTTTAAAAATACTCAAGGACGATGTGACAGCCATGGATGTTTTTGAGGCGGCCATTCATGAAAAACTCATGATCCGGGACTGTTCCGATTTTCCGTTTCTGAACAACAAATATTTCCGTTTCTGCATTATGATGCCGGATAAAAATGACGAGCTGCTGGCTGTTATTGAAAACTTACTTGGATAATTCTTATACAAAGCAGGGAGAATATGGCTCTTAAGAGTCACATCCTCCCTGAAAATTTTATTTAAAAGTATATACTTCAGACATTTTTTTCACTCCAAACAGCACTACCTTTAAATATGTGATAAAAGGGAATTGTCTATTTCCCGACAATTCCCTTTTTCTTTTTCAGGACAAAATACCCTGACCATTCTGAATTATGAAACTTCTGCTTTCGGCACCAGAGCCAGTACAGATCTGAATATCGGTGGAATATGAATGCTCTGTTTGTAGGTCATGATGACATGCCCCGCATCCAGTCGTTCTTTCATATCCAGCTGATCCGCCAACAAATCCCCTTTCCTTCCATAAATGGAACGAACCGATAAATCAAATTGTATGTAATCATTGCTGTTATGTACTTTAAACCGCTGACGTTCATAGTCAACGACGACACCAATCGTTCTGAGATTGACTGTAATCTCCAAATACAAATTTCTAAGCAGGGAATATTGGCTTTCTTTCAGCCAGCGAACATCACCTCTGAAAATTCTACGGCATTCATTTGCGGTAATCGGAGCATAATCCTTATAGACCATACCAGACCTGCGGCTTTTCCTCTCAACCATTAAATGTTCCGTGTCAAAATTCACCATGACGATACTATAAACATCCTTATCTCCAGAATCCGCATCCATACCGTCTTCCAGATAATTAATCTCGTCATTAAAATATATTTTCCGGACTCTGTTAACCTTACTCAATCGATTTTCCGGTGCATTCTGAATGGATTCTATCATTTTTTCATAATCTTTCATATCAAGAACATTATTGTTCTCGTAATAAACTTCTCTATCCATTAATTATTATATTCACCCTTTCCAAAAAGTGTTTCCCCATTGACCTTCTCTACTCTTACTATTATATGCGGAAGTTGTGAAAAAATGATGTATAAATACTGAAGAATTTATAAAAAGAATCGAAAAAATTATCACATATAAAGGGCAAAGCTTTCACATAACAGCTTTGCCCTTTTTTCTCTTTCGTGTATTCATCCTCTTATTTCTCC
>CATYEA010000031.1 GCA_958405355.1 uncultured Lachnospiraceae bacterium | reverse complement strand
AAAGATATGCCTATGTTATATGTGATGAGTTCCGGCGCAACCGCTATGGTTGCTTACTCCTTCTCCATGTTCTTAATGATGGAAATGCAGTGGGTCGCTTCCAGTTCCTTTAACTGCGGCGAATTTTTCCATGGCCCATTTGAAATGGCTGAAAAAGATGTTCCTTATCTGTTATTGATGAATGATGGACCTACACGTCCTATGGATGCAAGAGCAATGACCTTCTTACAGAGATTTGATACACAGTTGACTGTTGTTGACGCCAAAGATTTCGGTCTTTCTTCTGTCATCAAATCTTCCGTTGTTGAATATTTCAATCCGATCTTACTTTGCGGCGTACTCCGTATGTATGCTGAACAGCTCGCTTTGGAAAGAAATCATCCGCTTACCATGAGAAGATACATGTGGAAACTTGAATATTAATTGATAATTTCTCTTCTTTAACTTAAAAACGGTCTGCCCCAGGAGTACCTCATAAGAGATATCTCCGGCCGGCAGGCCGTTTTTTTACATCATGATCGTCAGAGTATACCGCTCCGCATTGATCAGCAGTTTGCTGCATAAAATCTCTTCACCTTTTTCATCCATAACAACATCATAGTGAAGCAGAAGCGGCTGTTTCGGTTCTACTTCCAGAAGTTTTGCCTCCTGCTCTGTAGCATAACATATGCCTACTTCCTTTGTCGCATGGGCCATCTCCGTTCCGTGACTGCGTAATATTCCATAGATGGACCCGTTCAGATTTCCCTCTGTAACATAACCATATTTGGCTGTCAGGCATGTCTCCTCCAACATCACGACCTTCCCATCATTTTTCCGAAGCCTCACGATACGAAGTACATTTTCATCTTTCTGCAGTCTCAGTTTTCTTGCCACCTTGGCACTGGCCTTTCCCCATTCCACTGAGAGAATCTCTGCCGATGCTTTTTTCCCCTCTGCTTCGCACATCTCAGTAAAACTGAGTATTTTATTCTTCATTACACGATTCAACTTATTTGTCGTTACAAAGGTTCCGATTCCCTGTTTCTTAGTTACATAGCCATTCTCTGCCAAAACGTTAATGGCTTTTCTCACTGTAATGCGGCTTACATGATATGC
Organism: uncultured Lachnospiraceae bacterium; assembly: GCA_958405355.1. Lineage (GTDB taxonomy): Bacteria > Bacillota > Clostridia > Lachnospirales > Lachnospiraceae > Frisingicoccus. The sequence continues at coordinate 12,136 of CATYEA010000031.1, read as the reverse complement.
CTCCCCCAGCTCTGCTTCCGTCATGAGCTTATCCGAATCCTGCAATTCTCCGCTTAAGATCTGCTCTTTGATCGTATCTGCCAATTGCTGGTACATTGGGACTATTGAATTCTTGTTCATGTTTATCCACCCTTATATTCTATTTACTCCCCATTCTTAGCATCGATAAAAAATAGGACGCATATAACGATATTATATCATTTTATGCGCCCTAAATCCACCAGATTCATTCATCCACTGGAACTTTTATTATTATACAATGAAGTCCTCAAGAGCTGTTTCATCAAGCTGAGCTGCTGCATCAGACTGCATCTGAGCCCACAGTCCTTCTTCTGTGATATCAGCGAAAAATCCGCTGGCCCAGTCTGCAAAATCTTCGTTGCCATAAGCCATACAAAGACCGCAGCCTTTATCAAATTCATCTGTAGGTTCCCATGTCAGGCTGTCAACAACGGCCAGGTCTGGGTTTGCTGCTACGGACATTGCTGCAGATACAGCGTTCATACAAGCCAGATCTGATTTTCCATTCTTTACAGAGAGAAGAAGGTCGGAAACCATACCCAATTCCTGAATCTCTGCATCCGGATACAGATGCTGTGTCATCGTGATATCAATAGAGCCCATCTGTCCGCATACAGTAACGCCTTCCAGAGTTCCTGTGAATTTTTCATTATCCACATTATCCTTTAAAGTTACATAACATTCATTGGATTTGTGATATACATCTGTGAACAGCCATGTCTGTTTACGTTCATCTGTTGGACTCAAACGTGTAACAAAATGTACCTGATTTGCCTGTAATGCAGACATACATCCGGTAAAATCACTCTCATAGAATTCTACAGTGATTTCACGATCCAGGTATTCACTGAGACGTTCAGCCATCTCATACATACCTGCCACTTCAAAACCAACGAGGACATCTTTGCCGTCCTCCACCGTATGGAAACAGAATGTCGGGTCATTACCGATAATACCTACTTTTAACACGCTGTTTTCAGCCAAATCTGCAAAAATCGGTCCCATTTCTCCGTCGGCTTTCGTTTCTGCTGCGGTTTCTGCTGCAGACTCTGCCGTTGTCTCCGTTGTTTCATCCGCTGCTGCAGTTGTTGTTTTGCTGTCTGAATTACTGGAACAAGCGGCCAAAGACATTACCATAGCGCCAGCCAAAAACAGAGCTGCAAGTTTTTTAATTTTTTTCATAGTCTCTCTCCTTTTCTTTTTATTACATAAGCCATTAGCTTACAGTTACATATTAAAATGAACGGTTACAGCATCTTACTGAGGAAATCTTTCGTTCTCTGATGCTGAGGATTCGTAATGACATCCTTCGGTTTTCCCTCTTCAACAATATAGCCGCCATCCATAAAGACGACCCTGTCACCAACCTCACGGGCAAATCCCATCTCATGGGTCACAACAACCATGGTCATGCCCTGTTCCGCCAACTGACGCATAATCTGAAGAACCTCTCCAACCATTTCCGGGTCCAGTGCGGAAGTTGCCTCATCAAACAAAATAACTTCCGGGTCCATGGCTAAAGTTCTGGCAATAGCTACACGCTGCTTCTGTCCGCCGGACAACTGGGACGGATAGGCATCCGCCTTATCTTCCAGACCAACCTGCTTCAAAAGCTCCATGGCCCGCTTTTCAGCCTGGTCCTTCGGCACTTTTTTGACTCTTCTCGGTCCTACAGTGACATTATCTAAAACGCTCAGATTTTCAAACAGGTTAAACAACTGAAATACCATACCGAATTTTTCACGATATTTATCGAGTTTCATATCTTTTCTTAAAATCGATTGTCCATGAAACAGGATATCGCCGTCTGTAGGAATTTCCAGAAGGTTTAAACATCTTAAAAATGTCGATTTTCCGGAACCGGAAGGGCCAATGACAACAACGACCTCGCCCCGGTCAATCTCCATGTCCACGCCTTTTAAAACTTCCAGGCTGCCGAAATTTTTCTTTAATTGTTTTACCTGTATAATTACTTCTTTCCCATCAGTCATGTGCATGCAGCCTCCTTTCCAGAATGCCGATCAGCTTTTTCAACATATAAGTGATAACAAAATAGATGACTGCTGTAATAATTAACGGCTCAAATGCCAAAAATGTGTTTGCCCTGACCGAATTGGATGTGTATGTCAACTCATGAAGTGCAATAACGGATACAATGGAAGTTTCCTTGATCAGTAAAATGAACTCGTTACATAATGAAGGCAAAATATTTTTTATCGCCTGTGGGATAATGATAAACCAATTCGCCTGAAGCTTTGACATTCCAATACATCGGGCGGCCTCCATCTGACCCTTATTGACAGCCTGCATACCGGCTCTCGTATGCTCGGCAATATACACGGAACTATTTACTGTCAATGACACAACCGCCGCCCAGAACTGGGGCAGGGAAGTTGCAATGCCATAATAAACAATAAATATCTGTACCATGACGGGGACCCCTCGAATAAAGTTGATCCATCCATCAATAATCGGGCTGATGATTTTATAATTCTGCACACGGATCATTCCCATTGCCACACCTACTACTGTGGCGAGAATCAATGTCCAGAACGCCAGCTCCAGCGTTACTTTTAAGCCGTCCGCATAATAAAACCAGTATTTACCTAAAAAACTAAAATTCAAACCGAACATTTTTACTGCCCCCTTATCCCATGCATGACGGCCCCTTATTCACCAATAACCTCTATAAAATATTTACGTATCTGCAATCCGTCCAGCTCAACAAAATATATATTCTGTTCACCGCCGGTCATCATCTTTCCATCAATCACCGGAAACAGACAATGATTTCCTGCCAGCATGGATTTTAAGTGTCCAGGTGCATTTCCTGAACATGTTCCGTAGGTCGGAAGCATGTGTGTATGTACATATGGATAATCATTTGGAACCAGACGGTCCAGCTGCATCTCGATATCTTTTTCCACACACGGAAGGGCTTCATTTACCATAATGCCTGTGGTCGTATGCTTTGTAATAACAGCAACTAAGCCATTTTTAATGCCGCTCTCTTCCACAACCTTCCGAACTTCATCCGTAATTTTTATCATCTCAAATTCTTTATGAGAAATAACCTGATTTTCTACAAGCTTAACCATATTAATCCTCCATTCCTAAGAAACGCATTGCATTTCCACCTAAAATAGCATCCATAACATCTTCCCGAAGCGGAAGATTCTTAATGCCGGCCAGACTTCTCACATGACGAAATCTCGGATTATTTGAACCGAACATGACCTTGTCCTGGAAACAATTCTGCAGCCAGTTCAGATTCATGTTGACAGAGAACAGATGCTCATAATAATTTTTCGGAGAATCCATATAGACCATCGATGTATCTGCATACACATTTGGATATTTCATTAACATCATGATGGTTTCCTGCCACCATGGCCATCCCATATGAGCCAGACAAAACCGCAGATCCGGATAATCCACAGCGACATCCTCAAACCGGATAGGTTCCGAATACTTCGCCGGTGTATTTGGCTCCCAGCTATATCCCGCATGGAACATGATCGGTTTGTTCTTTTCCTGGCATATCTTGTAAAGCGGTGCCAGACACGCATCGTCCGGATACATATGTAAGCGGGAAAGATTCAGCTTTAAACCGGCCAGTTTCAGTTCATCAAAGGCTCGGATCAACTCTTCCTCCGCGTCCTCACGTCTTGGGTCAATCCCTGCAAATCCAATAAAATGTTCCGGGCTTCTGGCAACGATCCGGGCCATTTCATCATTGCTCACAATGGCACGTCCGACTTCCGTGGAATAGTCCTCCGGTAAAAATACGACTTTATCAATTTTGGCATCTTCCAACAATGTCAATTCAAAATCTACCGGGTTAATTCCCGATTTAAATACACCAAATTCCTGTCTCCGGAACTGTAAATCCTCCGGATTTTCATTAATCTCATCAAGCAGTAATGGATGTGCATGAATATCAATTACCATACTTATATACTCCTTTACATTTTTATTTCGTCAAATAAGGTTCGAATACCGAAATGACCTGAGCCGCTCTGGCCGCACCGCTGTGCATACAGTCAAGAATCGGTTTTTCATCGATAAGTGCCGCAATAAATCCAGCAAAATAGGAATCTCCGGCGCCTACCGTGTTCACAACATTTTCCACCGGAACAATGTCGCCTTTATAAAACTTAGAACCATCATAGGCAATGGAACCATTTTTCCCAAAAGTGGCAATCATCAGCTTTGTTCCAAGGGAATGTGCATATTTCAAAAATTCCTTTCCCTTCTCCAGATCATCCTCGAAGGACACCAGACCGCAATCGATGTTACTCAAAACATGTTTGATATCCGGATGGTCAATCGTATTACTCAGATCAAAAAAGACCTTCACGCCCCGCTTCCTGATTTCCTCTAAACGCGGGATCAATCGCCCTGTAAAATCGGTGTGCATCATGTCATACTGACAAATGAAATCAATGCTTTCATCGGAAAATTCGTAGTTCGCCATAATTCCCCGAACCGGATCTCCATGCGTTCTGTCATTGTTGATCAAATGCAGCGGTACTCTCGGCGTCTCTCCGCCAGGAATAATTTCCAAATGGGAACAATCAATGCCCCGCTCCTGAAAAGCTTTCACAGACATCTTTCCATATGCGTCATCAGAAACCGCAGAAACGATTGAAGATTCGACGTCTGTCCGCATATCCAGAAGATTGAAAAGAACATCAACACCATTTCCTGTTACATAGCATCTATTATCAAAATCAGGGTAATAATCAATGCAGACATACCCTGCTGCCGTAAACTTCACCATGTAATCTCTCCTTTGGTATGCACGCCCTGTGCAATATGTATTATAACGTTATATATCTTTATATAACATAATATAACATTTATCACAGTTTGTCAATTTAAAGTGTGGATTTTCTTGTTAAATTATTATAATGGAATTTTGTTAGATTGTAACAAAGATGTGCAAATTACCAGAAATTGGAAAAGTATACAGAATCTTCTTTTGATTGGCCGTTGCGCGATTTTCGTACCTGTGCTATATTATAGATATCAAAGAACAACCGCCCACAAGGGGTTGACCATAAGTTTAGTAAAAACCGCCCTTACTCGTCAAAGTACAAGGGCGGTTTTGCTATGTATGACTACTTACAAAACGTAAATACGAATGTAAGCAATGCCAAAAGGAAAAGACCGAAGGTCATCATATCCTTAAAATCAAAATGATTTTTCATAGGCATCACCCCCATTCTTTTAGAATGAGGTCAACACACCCTGTAACACGATTGTTCCTCTCTAAATTGTATTACATTATCGCGCGCAGCCTGACGGAGCGCGCCCGCCCGAAGGGCATGTATTACGGAATGCCCGAATGGGTATACATTATGTCTACCATTTCAACATTTTTCATTCGCCTGTTTTCGACCCTTTACCGCCACCTGCGTCATACGGATTCCTGCGAATGCATGAAAGAACCTCCATTCCACTCCGTTCCATGTCGGTCATTTCTTGCATTCCAATGAATTGCAAAATAATCACGGATTATTGCGAATCTCACACGAAACCTCAAAAGCCTCCGGGCTTTCTCGGTCCTTGTGAGATTCTTATGAATACAGACAAATTAAAAAAGCTCCTGGAGAGTAAACTCTCCGGAGCTTTCGATTTGTCTGTATTCGCAATAATCCTAACGTTTGGAAAACTGTGGTGCACGACGAGCAGCTTTGAGACCGTATTTTTTACGTTCTTTCATACGTGGGTCACGTGTTAAGTAACCTGCTTTCTTAAGAACTGGTCTGTAATCGTTGTCTGCTTTCAGTAATGCTCTTGCGATACCATGTCTGATAGCACCGGCCTGTCCTGTAAATCCGCCGCCATGAACGTTTACGATAACGTCGAATTTATCTACTGTATTTGTAGCAACTAATGGCTGTCTTACGATAACTTTCAAGGTTTCAAGACCTAAATAGTTGTCGATATCTCTTTTATTGATGGTGATATTACCTGTTCCAGGTACAAGGTATACTCTGGCGATACTTTTCTTTCTTCTTCCTGTTCCGTAATATTTTACACTAGACAATGTTCTTCTCTCCTTCCGATATTATTAGTATTTAATTTCCAATACTTCTGGTTTCTGAGCAGCGTGATCATGTTCCGGACCTGCATAAACGTGAAGTTTTTTGATCATCTGTCTTCCGAGTGGTCCCTTTGGAAGCATGCCTTTAACTGCAAAATTAATAACATCTTCTGGTTTTTTTGCTAATAATTCTTTCAAAGTTGTTTCTTTCATACCACCAACATAATCGGAATGTCTGTAGTAGATCTTCTGGTCTAATTTTTTACCTGTAACTTTGATTTTATCAGCATTAACAACGATAACATAATCGCCTGTATCCATGCTTGGTGTATATGTTGGTTTATTTTTTCCTCTTAAAACACTGGCAACCTGGGAAGCTAAACGACCTAATGTCTGGTCTGCTGCATCAACTACATACCATTTTCTTTCGATTGTTGCCGCACTAGCCATGTAACTCTTCATGGTTCGGACCTCCTTAATGTACTAAAAACAATGTATTCTTTAATAAATGCTACTTACCGGGGCTATGGATTTCGCATTTTTAGACATATCGTCACAATTAAATATTATATGGCAAATAAAAAGTACTGTCAAGCATTTTTATTGCAAATATTCAATATTTACAAGGGTTAAGCCCTGCGGCGGCGCCGTTGGACCAACCACATACCGTTCACTGGTTTCAAGACTTCTCCGAATATCTTCAGCCGTTTTTTTATGAAATCCGACTTTCAGTAACCCGCCGACAATAATCCGGACCATATTATAAAGGAAACCGTCACCGGTGATCCTAAGACAGATCATATCCCCCTCTCTGGTCAGGGTCAGATTTGTAATGGTCCGCACCGTATTCGTCACCTTCGTCTTGACCGAACAGAAATTATGAAAGTCATGGGTTCCGATGATCTCTGCCGCAGCTTTCTCCATCGCTTCCAGGTCTAAGGCCTGAGGTACAAAATAACTGTTCAGCCGTTCATTCGGCAATGGCACCCGGCGATTTAAAATACGGTATTCATAGGTTTTTAATGTATTCTGATATCTTGGGTGAAAATCTGCCGGAACTTCTTCCGCTGACTGAATGACAATGTCCTTGGGAAGCCGCTGATTCAATGCCGGCACGAACCGTTCTGCCGGCCAGGATTTTGATGTATCAAACACCGCCACCTGTCCCAGTGCATGGACTCCCGAATCAGTCCGGCTGGCACCCGTCAGCATAATTTTCTCTCCGGTCAGCTCTTCAATATGTTTCTGAAGCATAGCCTGAATAGATACACCGTTAGGCTGAACCTGCCATCCACAATAATTTGTACCGTCATAAGCCACTACAAGCTTGATCCGTCTTAGAGCCATACTTTCACCCCAATCCAGATAAGTATATAAATGAAAATGGACAGGTAAGCCAGATAATCCCGCCGTGCATAAACAAGCGGTTTCATTTTTGTACGGCCCACACCGCCATGATAACAGCGGGCCTCCATTGCCATAGCCAGGTCATTGGCCCGTCGGATGGCTGAAATAAATAACGGCACAAGAATCGGTATGAGGCTTTTCATTCTCTGAATCAGATTACCGCTCTCAAAATCGGCGCATCGGGCCTGCTGTGCCTTCATGATCTTATCCGTCTCCTCCATCAAAATCGGTATAAACCGAAGTGCAATGGACATAGTCATCGCCAGCTCATGCACCGGAAAATGAACTTTTTTAAGTGGTCCCAACGCTTTTTCCAAACCGTCAGTCAAATGATTCGGCGTGGTTGTCAAAGTCATGATCGTGGAACCTACAATTAAATAAATTAAACGAATCGCTGTCTTGCCCGCAAGTACAAGACCTTCTTTTGTTATTTTAAAAATTCCAAAACGGACAAGTTCTGTTCCGGGAGTCAGGAAAATATTTAAGAGTACCGTAAAAAGCATTAATATGAAAATGGCTTTCAAACCCTTTAACATATATTTCAGCGGAACTTTTGAGAGGCCGATGACTGCAGCCAAAGCGGCCGTTGCCAGAATTAACCCCACAAGGTCATTCACAAAAAATACGGTAACAACAAAAACTATCGTTCCCAGTAATTTCACTCTCGGGTCCAGCCTGTGAATTAAAGAATTGGCCGGATAATATTGTCCAATCGTAATATCTCTAATCATTTATCCGCCTCCAGGCAATGCAGCAAAGCCTGCTTCGCTTCTTCCACCGTTGTAACATCCTTTGGCAGCTCAGGAAAAATTTTCTGGAGCCGCCGCATCAGATAGGTCACCTGCGGTGCCGCAAGACCGACACTTTCCAACGCATCCGAATTTCTGAAAATTTCTTTTGGTATACCATCCATGAACACTTCCCCACGGTTCATCACAATAATCCGGTCCACATATTTTGCCACATCTTCCATACTGTGAGATACTAAAATAACCGTTATCCCTGTCTGTTTATGCAAGTAGGAAATCTGGTCCAGAATATCGTTGCGTCCCTTCGGGTCGAGACCTGCCGTCGGTTCATCCAGAACAAGAACCTCCGGATGCATCGCCAATACACCGGCAATCGCTACCCGCCGCTTTTGGCCGCCGGAAAGCTCAAATGGTGATTTTTCATAATCCTTCTCCCGCATACCAACCATAGCCAGAGCCTCTTTCGCCCGTTCAATTGCGGCGGCATCATCGAGTCCCAGGTTTTTAGGTCCATAGCACACATCCTTCAAAACCGTCATTTCAAAAAGCTGATGCTCCGGATATTGAAATACAAGTCCAACGTGGCTGCGAAGCTCTGTCATCCGATATTTATCATCATAAATATTCTGTTCATTATAATAAATCTTGCCGTCTGTTGCCTTCAGTAAACCATTTAAATGCTGAATAAGGGTCGATTTTCCTGAACCGGTATGCCCGATAAGCCCGATAAACTCACCATCCCTGATTTCCAGATTTACGTCTCTCAGAGCCTGCTTACGGAAAGCATTATCCGGACTGTATATATAATTTACGTGCTCTAATCGAATTCCCATACCCGTCACCTGCTTTTCAATTTTTCCAGAGACTGTACCAGTTCCTCAATCGTTAGGATTCCTTCGGGTACATCAACTCCCGACTTTCTGAGTTCATGGGCCAGTTCTGTCACCTGGGGAACATCCAGCCGTAATTGTTTCAAATATTCCACCTGGGAAAATACCTCCCGCGGTGTCCCTGAAAGCACGATCTTCCCATCATCCATCACATATACCTTGTCTGCATGGACAACTTCATCCATGTAATGAGTAATCAGAATAACCGTCACTTTCTTTTCCTGATTTAACTGGCGAACCGTCTCAATAACTTCTTTACGGCCATTCGGGTCCAGCATAGCCGTCGGTTCATCCAGAACAATGCACTCCGGCTCCATGGCCATAACTCCCGCAATAGCCACTCTCTGCTTTTGACCACCGGAAAGACGATTCGGAGAATGGTGGCTGTATTCCAACATACCCACAGATTTAAGGCTCTGATTTACCCGTTTCCATATATCCTCTGTCGGCACACCCAGGTTTTCCGGGCCAAAACCCACGTCTTCTTCGACAAGGCTGGCAATAATCTGGTTGTCCGGATTCTGAAAGACCATTCCAGCCGTCTGACGCACTTTCCAGACATTTTCCGGCTGACTGGTATCCATTTCCTTAACCCACAATGTACCGCCTGTGGGAACAAGCAGCCCGTTGATCTGTTTGGCCAGGGTAGACTTCCCTGATCCATTATGACCAAGAATGGCAATAAACTGTCCAGCCTCTACATCCAGGTCCACGCCGGATACGGCATGAATGACCTCTGCGATTTCGTCGTGTTCATCTTTGCTCACATAATCATAAAACAATTTCGCAGCTTTAATAATTCCCATACGTGCTTCCTTTCTGAATTATGAAAAACTCATCCAGATTCTAAAAAACACAGGTGGGACGCACCTGTGTTTTTTTGTTTTTATTCAGCTACTTTTATACTAATTCGATAAGTACTTCCATTGCAGCATCACCTTTACGCTGTCCGATTTTCACAATACGTGTATAACCACCATTGCGGTCAGCATATTTCGGTGCAATTTCTGTAAACAGCTTATCTGTTAAATCTACTTTTTTTGTAGCAGCTTTTTTACCAGCAGCTTCTTCCGGAACAGCAGTTACCGGATAAAGAACTTTTAACATCTGTCTTCTTGCATGTAAACGGGATGGGCTGTCTTTTTTGATTGTTTTTTCAACAGTATCAAAAACAACCTTTCCATTTTCTTTTACTCTCTTGCCGTCTTTATCTTTACGAGCAACCTTAGCCTGTACAGTTACTGTTTCGTAATTATCTTTTTCTTTAACAGCAAGGGCAATCAGACCTTCGGTAATTCTGCGGATTTCTTTAGCCTTAGCTTCAGTTGTACGAATTTTGCCATTGTCCAGCAAAGCCGTAACCTGATTTCTAAGTAAAGCTTTTCTCTGATTGGAAGTTCTTCCAAGTTTTCTATAGCCTGCCATGATTTAGCCTCCTCCTACTCTACTTCAATATCACGATTATTCATCGCTTGGATTTAACTGAAGGCCCAGTTCTTTCAATTTGGCAAGAACTTCTTCCAAAGATTTACGTCCAAGATTACGAACCTTCATCATATCCTCTGCAGTTCTGTTCGTCAGCTCTTCAACCGTATTAATACCCGCTCTCTTCAAGCAGTTATAAGAACGAACAGACAACTCTAATTCATCAATATTCATTTCAAGAACTTTTTCTTTTTCATTATCCTCTTTTTCTACCATAACTTCTGCTGTTTTGGCATTCTCAGAAAGATCAATGAAAAGATTCAAATGTTCGCTTAAAACTTTTGCTGCCAGACTTACAGCCTCATCTGGTCCCAATGTACCATTTGTAAATACATCAAGTGTAAGTTTATCAAAATCGGTAATCTGACCAACACGGGTATTCTCCACATTCATGTTGACTCTTTCTACAGGTGTGTAGATGGAGTCTACCGGAATCACACCGATTGGCAGATCTTCGTTTTTGTTTTTATCAGAACTTACGTAACCACGGCCTTTTGTAATGGTTAATTCCATGTACAATTTGCAGTCTGTACCGCCGCTCAGGGTGGCGATTACCTGATCTTTATTCAAGATCTCGATATCTGGATCCACCTGAATATCTGCTGCCGTTACAACACCTTCACCTTCATACTCAATATAAGCAGTCTTAGGTTCAGATGATGTGCTTGTATTCTTGATTGCCAGACTCTTAATGTTCATAATAATTTCAGTAACGTCTTCTTTCACACCCGGAATAGAACTGAATTCATGAACCACACCGTCAATCTTTACCTGGCTCACAGCAGAACCCGGCAGGGATGAAAGCATAATTCTTCTCAGTGAATTACCAAGCGTGATGCCGTAGCCTCTTTCCAGAGGTTCTACGACAAAACGTCCGTATTTATTATCTTCAGAAATCTGTGCAATCTCAATTTTCGGTTTTTCAAAATCAAACACTATTATTAGCCCTCCTTTAATGGGTTAGGTTTCTTTGAGGGTAACACTCTAGCTTAATAAGCTATTATTTAGAATACAATTCGACGATAAGCATTTCATTTACCGGAACATCAATCTGTTCTCTGGTAGGAAGCGCTTTTACAGTACCGGAAAGGTTTTCCTGATCAGCTTCAAGCCATTCCGGAACAATTCTTGCTCCTGTTACTTCTAAGATATCTTTATATCTCTGAGATCCTTTGGATTTTTCACGGATTTCAACAGTGTCTCCAGCCTTTACCTGATAGGATGGAATATTAACACGTTTGCCGTTTACTAAAACATGTTTATGTCCAACGATCTGTCTGGCCTCTTTACGAGTTCTTGCAAAGCCAAGACGGAAAATAACATTATCCAATCTGCTTTCAAGTAAGATCATCAGGTTTTCACCGGAAGTACCTTTCATCTTGCTTGCTTTTGCAAAGTAGTTTCTGAAAGGTTTTTCAAGAACACCATAAATGAATTTTGCTTTCTGTTTTTCAGTAAGCTGCTGTCCATATTCGCTCTTTTTTCTATTTCCTCTAATAGACTGTCTATTAGATTTTTTATCAACACCCAGA
>CATYEA010000030.1 GCA_958405355.1 uncultured Lachnospiraceae bacterium | reverse complement strand
ATATGCTTTGACGGATGCGGCAGCTGAAGCTGGTTTTGAATATGATGCGACGGAAGAAGTGAATTCTTTTGTGGAATCAGTGGAGACTGCAGCGGAAAATGCAAAAGTGAGTGTTAATGATTATCTGAAATCTTCCTACGGCAGTCTGGCTACGATAGATAATATCAAGACCTTTGTTGAAAAGAGAAGTGTATCCACAGCTTATTATAACAGCATAGAAGAAGGTACGGAAATCAGCAGTGATGAAGTAAATGCTTATTATGATGAAAACAAAGATAATTACGATTCTGTAGATTACCTGGCCTGCAAGATTGAGGCAGATATTCCGGAGGAGACAGAGGCAGCCGTTGAGACAACGGCCAGCGAGACAGAGACTGCTTCGGAAACAACGACCGACGAAACAGAGACAGCCAGCGAAACAGAAACAACGGCCAGTGAAACGGAGACCGTTTCAGAAACAGCCGGTGAAACGGAAACTTTGAGCGAAGAGGAAAAGGCAGCTCAGGAGGCTGAGAAGGAAGCTGCGAAAGAAGCAGCAATGGCAGAAGCCAAAGAAAAAGCTGATGAAATGCTGAATCAGATTACGGATGAGGCATCTTTTGAAAGTTTATATGCAAACTATGCCACAGATAATACGGCAGAGTATGAGAAAACAAATGTGAAAAAGGCATCTGTTTCTCCAACAGGAGTTGCAGAGTGGCTGTTTGACAGTGAACGTCAGGCCGGAGATACGACGGTCATCGAAGATACGACGAATAACGCGTATTATGTAGTTTATTTCGCAGACCGTTATCTGGATCATACGAAAACAGTGGATGTTCGTCATATTCTGATTCGTTCTGATGCAGAAACGACAGATGAAATGACAGATGAAGAAAAGGCAACGGCCCAGGAAAATGCCAAAGCTGAGGCCAAACAGAAGGCTGAAGATATTTATGCGGAATGGCAGAACGGTGATGCCACAGAAGACAGCTTTGCAGCTTTGGCTGAGGCTAATAGTGAAGATACAGGCTCCAGCACAAATGGCGGACTGTATGAGGCGGTGACAAAGGGACAGATGGTTGCCAACTTCAACGACTGGATTTTTGATGATGCACGGAAACCGGGCGACACAGAAATCGTCGAAACAGATTATGGCTATCATGTAATGTACTTTGTAGGCGATAATGCAGAAGAGTGGTATACAAAGATTGAAAGTACACTTCTTTCAAATAAAATGCAGGAATATATGACAGGTTTGACCGAGAATCTGGAAGTTGTCGATAAACGCGGCAATATTTCATATTTGCATTCGACCGAAGCAGAGTCTGAGACAGAGACTGTAGCCGATACAAATGCTGAAACGACAGCAGAAACAGAATCAGCAGCAGAATAAAAATACATGAAGAGTAAGAATTAAAAAGTTCTCTCCATAAGAAACCATTTCAAGGTTTTTGTGGAGAGAACTTTTTCCTATTGTATATTTCCATAGAATCCGATAAAATAAACTTAATATGCACGTAAGAAAAAGGGGGAAAATGTTTTTATGGACGGTGCAATGTTTATTGGGACATGGTGGTCTTTGGTTCCGCCGCTTTTGGCGATTGTTTTGGCCTTAGTTACCAAAGAGGTGTATAGTTCCCTGTTTATCGGTGTCGCTTTTGGGGCGCTTCTCTATACGGGGTTTCAGCCGTGGAACGCTTTTGTAGCATTTTTTGACATTATGAAGAGCAGTATGAATTTAAATATTTTAATTTTTGATGTATTGCTCGGGATGATCATTGTTTTAATGGCGAAGTCCGGCGGTTCGGCGGCTTACGGGAAATGGGCCGGAACGAAGATTAAGTCAAAGAAGAGTGCCATGCTGGCGACAACAGGACTGGGTGTCCTGATTTTTGTGGATGACTATTTTAACTGTCTGACCGTAGGTTCAGTTATGCGTCCGGTAACTGACCGCTTCAAGGTATCCAGAGCAAAGCTGGCCTATATTATTGATGCGACGGCAGCGCCGGTATGTATCATTGCGCCGGTTTCCAGTTGGGCGGCTGCGGTAAATTCCTATGTGCCGGACGATGCGGGAATTACCGGATTCCAGTTGTTTTTAAGAACGATTCCTTATAATCTTTATGCGTTGTTGACCCTGGCGATGGTCCTTTATATTGTTATTACAGGGTTTGATTTTGGATTGATGAAAAAGCATGAGCAGAATGCGGCCAAAGGAGATTTATTTACCAGCGGTGCAGAAGAATTTGAGCAGATAAAGGCCGATGAAGTTTCAGCAAATGGACGCGTATTTGACCTGGTACTGCCAGTGGCTGTATTGATTGTTTCTGCCATTGGAGCTATGATCTATACGGGCTTTTTGGGCGGTGCTACGGATATTGTCACAGCCTTTGCCGGATGCGATGCGGAAACCAGCCTGATTTTTGCGACTATGCTCACGATTTTCTTTATGCTGTTTTTATATCTGCCGCGTAAAGTTGTGACTTTTAAAGGTTTTATGGACAGTTTTGTGGAAGGATTCAAATTGATGATTCCGGCCGTGGCTATCCTGATTTTTGCCTGGTCCTTAAAAGGCGTGGGTGATGCCCTTGGTATTGCTGCCTTTGTCGAAGGTGTTGTTGGAAGCAATACCTCAGCCAGTGTATTTATTCCGGCGATCATGTTTATGATTGCTATTTTCCTGGCATTCTCCACAGGTACAAGCTGGGGCACCTTTGCCATTCTTGTGCCGATCGTTATTGCCATGTTCCCGGGAGCAGAACAGCTGGAAATGATGATTATTGCTGTTTCCGCCGTTCTTGCCGGCGCTGTCTGCGGTGACCATGTATCACCGATTTCCGATACGACGGTCATGTCCTCGGCAGGAGCACAGAGTAATCATATTAACCATGTGTCGACCCAGATGCAGTACGCAACGGTAGTTGCCGTGGTTTGTATCGTTGGTTATCTTATTGCCGGATTTGTGAAAATCTGGTGGGTAACCCTTGGATTGAGTTTGGCCATCTTGTTGATCGTCCTGTCCTTTATGCGAAAGTATGCAGAAGGAAAGGATAGAAAGGCTGTTTCCGATGATTAAAATCGACGTACCCTATATCAGTCAAAAGGGCAGATATCCTACCGGATGTGAAAGCGTGTCAACGGTAATGCTTCTGCAATTTTTAGGTTATAATCTTTCAGTGGATGAATTCATTGAAAAATACCTGGATTGCCGGAAATTTGAGATGCGGGACGGCCAGCTTTACGGGCCGGACCCAAGCGAATATTTTTGCGGCAGTCCCTATAACGAGGATGATTTTGGCTGCTATGCCCCGGTCATATGCAAAGCTCTGGAAAAGGCCTTTGCGGATGAACGGCTATCCGTTGAGGATGGCGAAACACAAGGGCGTTCTTATAAGGCGGTGGATGAAACTGGAACGCCGATGCGAGAACTGTTGGAACGCTATATTAATAAGGGTATGCCGGTGATTTTCTGGGCCTGTATTGATATGCGGGAGCCGATCATCGGACCGGAGTGGAAGCTGCTGGATACGGGAGAAAATTTTACCTGGATTTCTAATGAACACTGTATGTTGCTGGTAGGCTATGATGATGAGGGTTATTATTTTAATGATCCTTACGAAGGCCATGGTGTCATCCGCTATCCAAAGGAACTGGTCGAAGAACGGCATCGGGCCCAGTATGGGATGGCTGTTGGAGTGTGCTGTTGTTGAGCGTCGGGTTTGAAGAATAAATAAAAAATCTTCCTGAAAGAATCGTGTCAAGATTCTCTCGGGAAGATTTTTTTGAGTTTATCTCATCCATTCTTCGTAATTATCAGCGATTTCCTGGACTGTGTTGATAAGCAGGGACGTGTGGTATCCGTCAGACACCATGTGCTGAACATAGGCTGAAAATGGAAGAAGGATTTCTTCGTTTTGTTCAAAATATTTTCCGCATAAGATGATTGGGAAAAGGAGCGGTGATGTCATTGGAGTATCATAGCACTGGGATGTGTAGGAGAGCCACGGGACACAGGAAATCGGTGTGAAATTATCCGGTTTGCCTGGTTTTGTTTTTACGCCCTTAACATCCTTCCAGGTTTCCATATCCTGGACACAGTTTTTGTAAAAGACAGAAAAATCTTGATTATATTCGGACCAGATATCTGAAAATGTGTGGTCGTCTTCGTGAAATATCGTATAGGACGGATGACATTCGTCCCAGTAACCCAGGCGGTGTTCACTGTCGTGGGCCATACGCATTTCTTTGATTCGGTTGACGGCCGTGGACGCCATGTAAAGATATACCGGATAGAAACGGAGTCCCCGTTGTTTGATTTCTTTAAGAAGTTTTGTGATTTTAATATTTGCGTTTAATGTATAGCTGGAATGGACCATTGTCTGATAGTATTTGTAATGATCGCGGCGTTCCCATGTTTCCATGTCAATTAAATGAAAAGCCATAAAATTCCCTCCCCGGTTGATTGTCGATTATCAAATGTCTTAGAAGTATTATAGATAATCCGGAGGGAAATAACAAGAGATTTATACGTGGATTATTTACAATGAGTTCGGAAACTGGTATAATCTCAATCAATATTAAAGGGAGGATGGTACGATGAAACACGAAAACAAACTTACATACCATCTCACTCTGCGTCTCTTCCTTCAGGAAAAAAGCTTTGGGCCCGGACCAATGAGATTGCTGGAAGGTGTAAAAAAGACCGGATCGCTCCAAAAAGCGGCGGCGGAAATGGGAATGGCCTATTCAAAGGCATGGAAATTAATCCGGGGTCTGGAGGAAGAATGGGGATTTTCATTGCTGATTCGACAGACCGGCGGTTCTAAGGGCGGTGGTTCTTCGCTGACAGAAGATGCGGAAGAATTATTGTCCAGATATGAAGCTATGCTGTCCGAAGTTACCCAGGCTGCGGAAGGAGCATTTAAAAAATACTTTCCTCAATAAAGCGGAAAGTATTTTTTTGACATATCGTTATTCTCATGTTAGAATAACGATAATATGGAATAATCGGGAGGCGTATTATAATGAAAAAAAGTATTGCTGCACTTTTGATGGCGGCGATGACTGTTGGTTTATTGGTTGGCTGTGGAGGCGGCAGTGAGAAAACGGAAAAAGAAGCTGAAGGTAAAGAGTTGACTGTTTTTGCTGCCGCATCTTTGACAGAAACATTGACAGAACTGGGGGATGCCTATATGGACGAGCATCCGGAAATTAATATTGTATTCAATTTTGATTCTTCCGGCACATTAAAAACACAGATTCAGGAAGGCGCGGAGTGTGATGTTTTTATTTCTGCCGGTCAGCTCCAGATGAATCAGTTAGACATTCATGCGGACCCGGAAGTCAATACGGAAGGGCTGGATTTTGTTCAGGAGGATACACGCTTTAATATTCTTGAGAATAAAGTGGCGCTGGTTGTGCCGGAAGGGAATCCGGCCGGAATCGAATCTTACGAAGATTTGAAAGAAAAGCTCGAAAGCGGTTCTATTTTAATGGCAATGGGAAATGCGGATGTTCCTGTGGGTCAGTATACACAGAAGATTTTGGATTATTATGGGCTTTTGGAAGAGGAACTGGCAGCAGCGGGCTGCATTACTTATGGTTCCAATGTCAAAGAAGTGACAACACAGGTTTCGGAAGCTGCTGTAGATTGCGGAATTATCTATGCAACCGACGCATTTTCTGCTAAACTTACAGTAGTGGATACTGCTACTGCTGAAATGTGTGGCCAGGTCATTTATCCGGCCGCAGTTTTGAAGATTTCTGAAAATCCGGAGGAAGCTCAGGCTTTTCTGGATTATCTGACCGGAGATGCTGCCGATGCTGTTTTTGAAGGAGTTGGCTTTACTCCGATCGAAAACTAAATTTAAGATAATGTACAGGCGGGCAGTGGTGTCCGCCTTTGTTTTGTTATATAATTAGGGGAGGTGCAGACCTGTGGATTGGTTTCCTTTGTGGAATTCGCTGCGAATTGCGGGAATCAGCACAGCGCTTATATTTTTTCTTGGTATTTTTTCAGCTTATTATATTTCAAAGGCTCCCCGCCTTATTAAAGGTATATTGGATGTGATTTTGACCCTCCCGTTGGTCTTACCGCCAACAGTAGTGGGGTATCTTCTGCTTCGGGTTTTGGGACCAAAGCGGCTCATCGGCACCTGGTTTTTGGAAGTATTTCATCTCAGACTGACGATGACCTGGTGGTCCGCTATTTTTGCAACGTCGGTGGTTATTTTCCCTTTAATGTATCGGACGGCCCGGGGGGCATTTGAATCCTTTGATGAGAATCTTGCTTATTCGGGACAGTCCATTGGATTGTCGAATACTTATATATTCTGGCATATCCGTATGCCTGTATGCCGTCAGGGAATTCTGGCCGGGGCGGTCTTATCCTTTGCCAGAGCGCTGGGGGAATATGGAGCCACGAATATGATTGCCGGATACACGCCCGGTCGGACGGCAACCATTTCCACGACTGTTTACCAATTATGGCGGACAAATGACGATGCGCTGGCCTTTCGGTGGGTATTAGTGAACCTTGCCATTTCCTTTGTGGTACTTCTGGCAGTCAATATGCTGGAAAAGAAAAGGGGTGTGTGATGTCTCTCTATGTTGATATTGAGAAAAAACTTGGAAATTTTCATCTGAAAGTTTTTTTTGAGGCAGAAAATGAGACACTGGCACTTTTGGGGGCTTCCGGCTGCGGCAAGAGCATGACACTGAAGTGTATTGCCGGGATTGAAAAGCCGGATCGGGGGCGGATCATACTGGATGGAGTTACGCTGTTTGATTCGGATAAAAAGATTAATTTGTCGGTGCAGGAACGGAAAACCGGACTGGTCTTTCAAAATTACGCCCTGTTTCCAAATATGACAGTGATGCAGAACGTGGCGGCCGGGGCTAAAAGAGAAAAAGATCCGGTGAAGCGTGAAAGTCTGATTCATGAATTTATAGAAAGTTTTGGCCTGGCTTCGGAGGTGAATAAATATCCTTCCGAATTGTCCGGAGGACAGCAGCAGCGCACAGCATTGGCCAGAGCGTTGGTTTCAGACCCGAATATTTTGCTTTTAGATGAGCCCTTTTCAGCGCTGGATAGTCATTTGAGGTTTCAGCTCGAACAGGAAGTGCGCCGTGCGATACAGTCCTTCGGTAAAACAGTGATTCTTGTATCCCATGACCGGGACGAAGTTTACCGAATGTCGGATAAAGTTGTTGTCATGCAAAATGGCCGGATTGAGGCCATGGGTGAAAAAGGCGAAGTGTTTGCTGCACCGAAAACAAAAAATGGTGCGATATTGACCGGATGTAAAAATATATCGGAAGTAAAGATATTGGATGATAGCCATCTCATGGCACTGGACTGGGGGCTGAAGCTCTATGTCCAAAATATTCCGGAAGATGTGGAATACATCGGTATCCGCATGCACGATATACAGGCAGGAGAGGGAGAAAACCATTTTCGGTGTTTCGTAGAGGAAGTTATTGAAAATACATTTTCTTATACCCTTCTGCTGCGTGGAGTGGAAGGCGGGGCAAAAACCTTTGGATGGGAAGTAGACAAGAAATTATGGAATTACTATCGGCTGAAGACAGGAAATATTTATACGCCGGCTTCGGAAAAGCCGATAGTTGATATCCGGATTCCTTCGGATGTGATTTTATTGTTGAAAGGATAGATTATGAAAAAAATAAATGTGGAAAATGCTGTTGGCATGGAACTTTGCCATGATATTACGGCGATGAGGGACGGATTTAAGGGAGCGGCCTTTAAGCGTGGTCATATCATACGGGAAGAGGATATACCGAAACTTCTGGATCTGGGGAAACGTCAGGTTTTTGTCTGGGAGGTAAATGCGGGCGAGATTCATGAAGAAGATGCAGCGTACCGTATGGCAGCCATGGCGAAAGTGGAAGGTGCCCATTATACCGAAGTGTCCGAGGGAAAGGTGCTTTTAATGGCAGATACCCGGGGGATGTTCCGGGTAGATCGGGAGCTTTTGCGGGAAATTAACGCAATTGGCGACCTGACTATTTCCACCCTGTCGGACCATTATCCGGTGGAGGCCGGTGCAAGACTGGCATCGATGCGGATCGTGCCCCTGGTCACAAAGGAAGAACAGATTATCCGCGCAGAAGAATTGTGCAGAGACCGGAAACTTTTAGATCTGCGTCCATATCACGCGCTGAAAACCGGGGTTATTATTACCGGCTCCGAGGTTTACAGCGGCCGGATTGAAGATAAATTTGAACCGGTAGTGCGGGCGAAGCTGAAACAATATCCCGGTGAGATTCTGGGTGTGACGATCTGCGACGATGATCTGGATATGATTGGAGCCGCAGCGGAAAAATATCTGGCTCAGGGAGCGGATTTCCTCATTTTTACCGGCGGTATGTCGGTAGACCCGGATGATATTACATCGACGGCTGTCCAAAGACTCGGTGCAGACATCATTACCCATGGAGTACCTGCCCAGCCCGGCAATATGACCCTGGTGGCTTATCTGGGCAATGTGGCGATTCTTGGAATTCCGGGGGCAGCCATCAGTATGCCGGTGACGATGTTTGATGTATTATTGCCCCAGATATTTACAAAAGATAAGCTGACAAAAGAAGATTTGATACGCTTGGGGGATGGCGGACTCTGCCAGCTCTGCAAGCCGTGTCATTTCCCAAATTGTACTTTTGGAAGGTATTAATATGATTGACAAATACGGAAGAAATA
Organism: uncultured Lachnospiraceae bacterium; assembly: GCA_958405355.1. Lineage (GTDB taxonomy): Bacteria > Bacillota > Clostridia > Lachnospirales > Lachnospiraceae > Frisingicoccus. Next base: position 4,608 of record CATYEA010000030.1, on the reverse strand, counting down.
TATATTATCTGCGGCTGTCGGTGACTGATTTGTGTAATCTGAGATGCCGGTATTGTATGCCGGAAGAGGGTGTAGGCAAACGGCGCCATGAAGATATGCTGACTGAGGATGAAATGATTCAGGCGGTGTCGACGGCCGCTTCTCTGGGAATTACAAAAGTTCGGATTACCGGAGGTGAGCCGCTTGTAAAAAAGAATATCCTTTCAATCTGCCGACGGGTGTCGGAGATTCCGGGCATACAGGAAGTGGCTTTGACGACCAACGGCATAAGGCTTTCAGAGATGGCACGACCGCTGCTGGAAGCCGGGGTGCAGAGATTGAATATCAGCCTGGATACATTGAATCCGGAAAAATATAGATATATTACGCGTATTGGAAATTTTGAGGAAGCCTGGCAGGGATTTCTTACAGCGCTGGATGCGGGATTCAAAAAAATTAAGATTAACGCAGTTTTGCTTGGCGGGTTTAATGACGATGAAATCATTTCTTTAGCGGAACTTACGAGAATTTATCCGGTGGACGTCCGGTTTATCGAATGGATGCCAATGTATGACAGCGGTGATTTTAATGAAACGGCGATGGTTCCGGGAAATCGGGTCCTTTCACAGCTTGATGGAATTGTCCCGGCCGCGCCGGATGGCGGTGTTGCCGCCTTGTACAGGCTTCCGGGAGCTCTTGGAAATGTCGGATTGATTACGCCGGTCAGCAGTCATTTTTGCGGTGAGTGCAGCCGCATTCGTTTATCTGCTGACGGAAAATTAAAACCATGTCTTCATTATGGGGACGAACTGAATATTAAAGGTCTTGATGATGTTGGTATGCAGGACCAGTTTAAGAAGGCGATTGGCGCAAAGCCGTTTCGGCATGGTGAGCTTTCTGTAGAGAAGCGGAGTATGGCGGGGCGTCTGATGAATCAGATTGGAGGCTGAAACATAGAATGAATGATTTTACACATTTTAATGACCAGGGCCGGGCAAAAATGGTGAATGTGGGTGAGAAACCGGTATCCCACAGGACCGCGGTGGCATCGGCCAGCGTTTGGGTGAATGCCGACACATTTCAACGGATTCAGACCGGCGGTGTAAAAAAAGGTGATGTGTTGACGGTGGCCCAGATTGCAGGTATTATGGGAGCCAAGAGGACGTCGGAACTGATTCCCATGTGCCATCCGATTCCTGTCCAGGGGATTGATCTGTCCCTTCGTTTGGATGAGGAAAATTACCGGATAGAGATTTTGGCTGATGTGAGCTGTGATGGGAAGACGGGCGTGGAGATGGAGGCTTTAACGGCCGTTTCTGTGGCGGCTCTGACGGTTTATGATATGTGCAAGGCGATACAAAAGGATATAAAAATTACCGATATCTGCCTTTTGGAGAAAACCGGCGGTGTTCACGGAGATTTTTACAGGGAGGAAAGAAATAATGAATGAAAGGGCGGCGGTACTTACCATCAGTGATAAGGGAGCCCGGGGAGAGCGGACGGATACCAGTGGACCGGCAATCTGCGGTATGCTGGAAGCGCATGGATGGAATGTCATTCATACGTGTATTATTCCGGATGAGATGGAGCAGATCAAGGCAGAACTTATCCGGTGCGCCGATGATTTACAGGCAGCACTGATCATTACTACCGGAGGAACCGGATTTTCACCGAGAGATATCACGCCGGAAGCAACACTGGCGGTGATTGAACGGGAAACCCGTGGAATTCCGGAAGCCATGCGGGCGGAAAGTATGCGGATTACGCCGAAGGGATGTCTGTCCAGAAGTGTGGCCGGTATCCGAGGCCGGAGCCTGATCATCAATCTGCCCGGCAGCGAAAAAGCAGCCAAAGAAAATCTGGCGGCAGTGATCGAACCTGTCCGGCATGGTATTGAGATGCTGTATTCCGAAGGTTCGGCGGACTGCGCTGCTTCGACGGCGGTCATCCGGGCGGTATGTATCAGTGAGAGAAAAGGTGAGATAAAGCATCCGGTGGAGAGTATTGAGCTGGTACAGGACTGGGGCATCCAGGGGGATGCCCATGCGGGAAACTGGCATCGGCAGGTGAGCCTTCTGGGGACGGAAAGTGTGGCAAAGATTCAGGAAAGTATGTCCGAAACACTTCTTCCCGGAGCCTTTGCGGAGAATATTTTAGCCGAGGGCATCTGTTTTCATGAACTGCCGGTGGGTACAAAGCTTCAAATCGGTACGGCGGTCTGTGAAGTGACCCAGATTGGAAAAGAATGCCATCAGGACTGTGAAATCCGGAAAAAGACGGGAGACTGTGTCATGCCGAGGGAAGGAATTTTTGTCCGGGTGTTAAAACCGGGGAAGGCAAAAGCGGGAGACCGGATTACCGTTTTGTAAAACAAAGGTGAAAATCAGATGATCATAAAAGGTGAATTTCCCTTTCTGAAAGAAAAAAATCATGTTATTTCCCTTGTGGGCGCCGGAGGAAAAACGACGCTCATGTATGCTTTGGCGAGGCGTTTTGCGGGAAATGGAGCGCGGACTCTTATTACGACAACGACCCATATTTATCGGCCGGAGGTAGATGTGTGGGCACGCAGTCCGGATGCCATAGAAAGCCTGTGGCGCCGTGGTTCTTATGCCGTCGCAGGGAGGCTGGACAGGAACGGGCAGCCGGAAAAACTGACGGGTCTGTCGGAACAGGAACTGAACATGTATATAGGTATGGCGGATATTGTCCTGATTGAAGCGGACGGGGCAAAAAGAATGCCGTGCAAGGTGCCGGACGGACACGAGCCGGTCATTCCGGAAACCTGTGATATCGTCATTGGGGCTATGGGTATGAAGGCTTTGGGGAAACCTCTGGAAGCGGTCTGTTTTCGCCAGGAGGAAGCGATTCGGCTGCTGGGGGCTGCTCCGACAGATACCATGACCGTGGATATGATGGTGAAGATATTGGCTTCGGAGAAAGGCACCAGGAAAAACGTTGGGAAACGGGATTATTATGTTGTTTTAAACCAATGTGATTCCGAAGAGGATATCCGGGCCGGAGAGCAGATTGGAGAAGCTCTGGAGGCACAGGGAATCACTCAATGGGTCATGACCCGTTTCGACAGGCAGTCAGAGAGGGAAGGATAAAGGTGAGTTATGAGTGAAAAGATAATATTTTGTAAGGGCGGCGGTTGTACCGCAAAATTGGGTGCCGGGGTACTCTCCAGAGTGTTGGAAAAGCTTCCGAAGGGGGCGCCGGACCCGAATCTGCTGATCGGTTATGACAGCAAGGATGATGCGGCAGTTTATAAGATCACGGATAATGTGGCCATTGTTCAGACACTGGATTTCTTTCCGCCGATGGTGGAGGACCCTTATACTTTTGGGAAAATTGCGGCGGCCAATGCGCTGAGCGATGTGTATGCCATGGGAGGTACGGTGAAAACGGCGCTGAACATTGTCTGTTTTCCTGAGACCATGGATTTAAATGTTTTGGGTGAGATTATGCGGGGAGGTTCGGAAATGGTCATGGAAGCCGGAGGCATTCTTTCCGGCGGACATTCCATTGCGGATTCGGATGTTAAGTATGGGCTTTCTGTAACGGGGCTGGTCCATCCGGAGCATATTTATCCAAACAATCAGGGAAAACCTGGAGACAAGCTGATTCTCACAAAGAAGCTGGGCGTGGGAATCGTATGTACGGCAAACCGTGTACAGCAGGCTTCCGAGGCCGCTATGTCGGAGGCGATTGCATCCATGACGACTTTGAATAAAAAAGCTTCGGAAATCAGCCGCAGGTATGAAATTCATGCATGCACCGATGTGACCGGCTTTGGTTTCTTAGGCCATTTGCATGAAATGATGGATGGACGGCTGTCCTGCCATATTTATGCAGACCAGGTTCCGGTGATTGACAGTGCATTGGATTATGCCGATGAATTTCTATTGACGGCAGGGGGACAGAGAAATCGTAATCACGCGGGGCCTCATGTGAAGTTTGAAAATGTATCCTTTGCCATGGAGGAAGTGCTTTTTGACCCTCAGACTTCCGGCGGGCTTTTGATGGCTGTAAAAGCGGAGCAGGCCGAAGAATTGCTGGCAGAATTGCAGGACTGCGGATTGCCTGCGAGACTGGTGGGAGAGATTACAGAAAAGAAAGAAACAGAAATATATGTGATTGGAGGAAACAGAAAATGATAAAAATTAATGCCATGGGAGATACGTGTCCAATTCCGGTAGTAAAGACCAAAAATGCGATTAAAGATATGGAAGGCGCCGGACAGGTGGAAATTCTGGTGGATAATGAAATCGCTGTCCAGAATCTGACTAAAATGGCTGTACAGAAAAATTACGGTGTTATCTCGGAAAAGCTGGAAGAACAGAAATACCGGGTTGTCATGACCATTGGGGATGCAGAGGATTCAGAGGAAACTGAGACACCTCAGGGTGAAAGCTGTCTTCCGGATGCCCGGAAAAATATGGTTGTTGTCATCTCTTCGGATACTATGGGAAACGGCGATGACGAATTGGGACGGATTTTGATGAAAGGATTTATTTTTGCACTGACACAGCAGGACGAGCTGCCATCTACCGTACTTTTATATAATGGCGGCGCAAAATTGAGCTGTGAGGATGCGCCGACACTGGAAGATTTGAAGTCATTGGA
>CATYEA010000029.1 GCA_958405355.1 uncultured Lachnospiraceae bacterium | reverse complement strand
AGCTCTGTCTGTCCATTGCAGTCAACTCCGGCTATTCCCAGAATTTCACCCTTATTCACAGTCAGATTAATATTGTCCAATATGGCTTTTTCGCCCTTCATAATATTGACATTTTTAAGCTCTAAAGCCACACCATTATCTGCCTGTTCCTGTATTTCAAAATCCCCGTGCAGCTCCCGTCCAATCATGTACATGGATAATTCCTTCGGATTGGTCTCGGAAGTCACCAGTTCTTTAACTTTCTTTCCATCACGCAAAATGGTTACTCTGTCACTGATCGCCATGATCTCGCTCATACGATGTGTAATAATAATGACGGCGTAACCTTCATTTTTTAATTTTCTAAGGACCTCGAAAAAGTCCTGTGTTTCTTTTGGTGTCAAAACACCTGTCGGCTCGTCCAAAATAAGCAGATCCACATTCCGGTACAGAGCCTTCAATATTTCCACTCTTTGCTGCTCACCTACGGATAAATCCCGAATTCTTGCATCCGGTCTTACACGAAGTCCATATTTTTCCGCCAGTTCCACGATACTCTTTCTGGCATCCATTTTTGAGAGGAAAAGGCCATCCTGTTTCAATCCAAGAATTATGTTCTCCAACACCGTCATTTTCTGAACAAGTGAAAAATGCTGATGCACCATACCTATTCCCTGATCAATTGCTTCTCTTGGAGAATCAAATAAAACTTTTTTATCTTTCCAGTAAATTTCTCCGGTATCCGCTGTATAGATACCAAATAAAATGTTCATCAGCGTTGTCTTTCCAGCTCCATTTTCACCGAGCAGGGCATGAATCTCGCCTTTTTCCACAGATAAATCAATATCTTCATTGGCATACACACCGGAAAAAGCCTTGCTGATATGCTTCATCTCTAAGATTGCCATAATCCTTCTCCTTCAACGTCTTCGATTAACCAGACATGGGACGTCCCGGCCAAGGCCAGTACGTCCCTTTTTTATCTGGTTTTATATTTTTTTCAAATTAGTTTCTGATGTTTTCATCCAACGGTACTACAAATTCGCCGGATTTGATCGCTTCAATTTTTTCATCGATCATGGTACGAACATCTTCAGGAATAACGCTTTCCATATCATAGTATGGAGCCATTTCAACAACGCCTTCTGCCATACCTAAGTATTTAACTTCACCTTTAAATGTGCCGTTAACAACGTCCAGATAAGCAGATTCGATAACTAATGGTACATTGTACATGGAAGATGTGAGTACAGTTTCCGGAGCAAGTTCGTGCTGATCATAGGAATCACCTGTTGCATAAATGCCAGCTTCCTGAGCGGCTGCAATAGCGCCGTTACCGCATTCGTTTGCATCATGAGCGATAAAGTCAACACCACTGTCGATCATAGCCTGAGCTGCTTCTTTTGCTAAAGCTGTATCTGTGAAGCTTCCTGTCCATGCTGTCTGAACTTCGATGTCCGGATTAATGGATTTTGCACCGTCTTCAAAACCATTCATGATTTTGATAAGAGATGCGCCTTCGATTGGTCCGATAAAACCAATTTTATTAGATTCTGTCATGCTTGCTGCAAGCATACCTTCGATATATCCGCCCTGTTCGCAGCTCATAACATAAGAAGCTACATTATCAGCGGCTGCTGCTGCTTCTGTACAGATAAATGTTGTATCTGGATACTGAGCACCAACTTCGAGTGCCGGATCACCGAACTGGAAACCATGTCCGATAACGATATCATAACCGCTTGCTGCATAATCTGTAAATGCTGCAGCCATATCTGCTGCCTGAAGATTTTCCGTATAAGCGATTTCAGCGCCATATTTCTCTTCAAGTAACACAAGACCTTCATATGCGGACTGGCAGAATCCCATATCATTTACTGCACCAGTTACACACAGAGCAACTTTCAGGCTCTCGCCATCTGCTGCGGCCTTTGTTTCACCGCTTGTCTCTGCAGTTGTTTCTGCACTTGTCTCTGCTTTTGTTTCCTTTGTGCCACCGCCGCATGCTGTCAGCATGGACACAGCCAGTGTCAGGCTCAATGCCATTGCCACAAGTTTTTTCATTGTTTCAATCTCCTTTACCCTTTTAGTGATTACTTCATTTTATATTAAATAAATATAAATGACTATTTAGAAGACATCGGATAAACTACCGGAAAACGGTCCGGAAGTTCAATACCAGCACGGGAACGAATTGCTGCCGCATGCTCTTTGGCTGCTTCAAGCACTTCTTCCTCATTTAAAGAAAGAACGATACGGTCTTTCATCAACCATTTACCATCACACATTGTACTTTCCACATTGGATGAATGCATGGAAGATACGAGGTTCGCCACCGGATCATGCAGCGGCAGCATACCCGCCGAATCCGGATTGATAACGATCAGGTCAGCTTTCTTTCCAACTTCAAGGGAACCATAGAGGTCTTCATCCATCAAAGCCTTGGCGCCGTTAATGGTTGCCATACGCAGAATTTCCTGAGCCTTTACAACATCCGGTTCCAGACGCCATCCTTTATGGATCAGGGATGTCAGATACATTTCATCGACCATATCCATACGGTTATTCGAAGGTGCGCCGTCAGTACCGATCGTTACACAAATACCTTCACGAAGCATTCGAGGAACCTTTGCAAAACCAAGCACACGCATCGCTGCAGCCGGATTATGGGAAACCTTTACCTCATGGTCACGGAACATCTCAACCTCTTCATTCGTCAGCCACACGGTGTGTACAGCGAGGAAGTTTTTATCCAAAACGCCCAGCTTATTCAGATGGGTAACCGTCCACTCACCTCTTGTGGCCTGCATATATTCCACTTCATCCTTAACCTCAGCCACATGCATATGGACGCCGACATTATATTTATCTGCCAATTCCTTGGAACGGACGATCAAATCGTCGGTACAGTTGAAAATTGTACGTAAACCAAACCATACCTGGACACGGCCATCGTGTGTATTATGGAATTTCTTTAAATCTTCTTCCTGTTTATCCAGTTCTTCCTGAGTCGTTCTCTGCCATACTTTCGGAAGTCCTTCACCACAGTCCATAACAGACTTTGCAAGTTTGGCACGAACGCCGGCTTCCGCAACGCCGCGGGCCATGCCGGATACATACTGTCCGCCCGGCTCGGCAAATGCGGTACAACCACATTTAATCTGTTCCAGACAGCAGGCCAAAGTGGACACATAAGAATCTTCTTCTGTCATATTACTTTCGTAAGGCCAAATACGATCATGAAGCCATGTCAGCAGATTTACGTCATCCCCCAAACCTCGTCCAAGCTGCTGTGATGTATGTACATGGGTATTTATAAGGCCCGGCATAATAATCTTGCCTTTACAGTCAACAACCTCATCTACGTCTTCTTTTAATTCAAAATGTCCGATTTTGCTGATTTTGTCATCTTCCACAAGAACACTGCCCTCGGAGTATACCTCTTCGTCGGCATTCATAGTAACAACAAGTGCATTTTTCAACAATGTTTTCATAGAAATTTACCATCTCCTCTGCTAAACTGCGTTCATTATAACGAATCCTGTTCACTTTGTCAATCACCGTCATGTTGAATAAAGTTGAAATTTGTATTTGACGAATTTCTGTTTTTTCTATATAATAGCAAATCAGAAAAGGAGGAGCCCCATGTCTGATATTGATTTAAATAAAATAGGCACTATACTGAAAAACCGGCGTTCTGAAAAGAACCTGTCCATCCGTGATCTGTCCGCACGCTCCGAGATTGCAGCAAGCACCATCAGCCAGATTGAGACGGGAAAAACTTCTCCGAACCTTCTCACACTGCAGGCACTCTGCAACGCTCTCGATCTGCCTGTATTTTCACTTTTTCTGGATGACGAGATACACAATGTCCACCTTGTTCGTCACAACGAACAACAGACATTTATCCGAAATATCAGCAATGGAAAAGCCCTGATCGAATCGTTGATCACCCAGGGCCGCAATGAAATGTGGGGTGCGATCATTGATATTCCTGCCCATTCCGATTCCGGCACCTTTGCCCATCACGGCGGCGAAGAACTTGTTTTTATACTGGAAGGACAGCTTTATTTTGAACTTGAAAATCATCGGTCCTACATATTGGATAAATATGACACCCTGTATTATCCAAACTATATCGGCCACCGTTGGATAAACAGCTTTGATGAGGATGCAAAGATGCTGATCATCTCTACATCGCCTTATAAATTCTAAAAAACAAAGGGAAACCATTCAAGATAAATGTCGAATGGTTTCCCTTTCTATTTGTCAAAACTATTATTTACCTGATGTCGGTATATATGGAATAATTTTGTTTGCCAGTTCCGAAGCAGTCATCGTCTGGAGCCACACTTTTCCAGGACCTTCAAGGACCGTGAGGAAAAGTCCCTCTCCGCCGAAGAAAATATTTGAAAATCCTTTGACCATTTCAATAGAATACTTTACCCTTTCCTCAAAATAAGCCACGTTTCCCGAATCTATTTTCATTCTCTGTCCCGGGGCCAGTTCATATTCACACACGGTGCCGTCCAGTTCAAGGAAAGCCAGGCCATTTCCTGAAAGACGCTGAAGGATAAAGCCTTCTCCGCCAAACATACCGCTGGAAATTTTTTTTGTCAGCACCGCATCCAGTTCAACGCTATGCTGAGCGCAGAGAAATGCCCCTTTTTGTGCAATATATGTATTTCCGGGTGAAATCTCCAACGTATGGATTTCTCCAGGCATGGAGGATGCCATTGTAATTTCCTGTCCATCCTGCTCTGCTGTGTAAGTCGCCATAAACAATGAATCTCCCGAAAACATTCGGCCAAGCCCTTTCATCAGGCCGCCATGGGTATTTGTCTCCATAGAAATACCATCTGTCATCCAGCTCATGCCGCCCGACTGGGTGTAAATACTTTCTCCCCGATTCATTCGGACAGATACGGCCGGAAACGGGTTTCCGAATACTTTATACTGCATAAAAAATCCTCCTTCATATATTCATTTTTCTTTAGTATATCATGATATCCGCCGTAACAAAACTTAATATTTCGTGACATTTTCATGCCGCACCCGCTGCGGCATAATATCAGGCAAGAAATGTATACCAGTAACCAAAGTCACTTACACCCTCATTTCCTTCCCGAATCGGCTTAAATTCCCGAAATCCGAACATATTTGCCATAAAAGCTTCTCTGGAATGCTGTGTCCCCGGCACCCCCAAAATATAAATCCCCTGCCGTTCTTCCTGAGATTTCACCCGTGCTAAAATCAAATGACGGTAGCTGTAATAACCATGCAGCAAAAAGCTGTTGCTTCCATAAGACCAGCAGTCAATCGGCATCCTTCCAATATCCTGAGGTTCCAGCCGTACGCAGGCTTCCACCGAGTCATCTTCAAATGGATACATTCCAGGACACTGTTCCAGAATTTTTCCAAAATTCTGCCGCCGCTCATCCGTTTCCATGGTCACAAGCCTTCCATCATCTTTCTCAATTTTCTCTGCCTCGTCAGTTTCCTCCGCAGACTCTGCCGCTATGAATGGCTCTGCCGCCACTGTCATTTCCTCTGTTGTAACCGGTTCCTCTGTCATCACTGGCTCCGCCGTTGTGATTGATTCTTCCGCCATGATCATTTCAGGCTCCGGTTCCGTTTTTGCCATCACGGGTTCGCCATCATCCCATTGAGTTACAAACCGATGAATATCCAAATCTCCATGGTCCCATCGGGTACCATAAAATTTGTCTCCTTCACCCCGGATAATCATGCCGGACATTTGATCCAGCCGATAACCGGAACCGGCAATATTCATCGTATCTGTCCTGAAATTCCAGTCACTGCCGTGATTTTTTATTCGTACATCCCCAATGTAAACGCCCCGCAAATCCTGCCCGAAACGGATAAACATATATACCTGACAGCGTTCAAGACCGGTATAGACATTTTTCAATGATAACCCTATCCGGCACTGGCCATTCCGGCTCTCCACTTTGACAAAGCCGGCATTCATGGTCTTCAGGCCATTTTCATAAAGATACATATAGGAAACAAAACGACTATAATCCGACATAGAAAAATCCTCCTTTTTGACTATCCTATGCAGGAGTCCGGAGGATTATTTCTAATATCAATCGTTTATTTTTTTATTCAACACATTGGCCAGGTCTGCAAATTGTTCTAAAGCCAAGGCCTCGCCGCGAATAGTCTCCGGCAGACCAGCTTCCCGAATGGCATCCACAATATCTTCTTTAGATGCGGAAATTAAATTCGAGTTCTTCAATCCATTCTGCAATGTCTTTCTTCGCTGATTAAAAGAAGCCCGGATAATATTAAATAAGAGCGCTTCATTGTCCACAGAAACAACCGGTGTTTCATGCCGGGTCAGCCGAATCACCGCCGAATCCACATTTGGCCTCGGTATAAAACAGTTGGCAGGCACGTTTGCCACCAGATAAGGTTTGGCGTAGTACTGAACCGCCAGTGAAAGCGCACCGTAATCCTTGCTTCCCGGTCCGACCTTCATCCGGTCGGCCACTTCCTTCTGGACCATCACCGTAATATTATCAATCGGCACATGACTCTCAAAAAGCCCCATGATAATCGGCGTAGTAATGTAATAAGGCAGATTAGCCACAACTTTAATCGGCTTTCCATCATTCTTTTCCAAAGCCAATGCCCGGATATCCACCTTCAATATATCTTCATTAATGATCGTCACATTATCATACTCTGATAAAGTTTCATTCAAAATCGGTATCAATTTCCGGTCAATCTCAACCGCAGCCACTTCCCGGGCCGCCTCCGCCAGATATTGGGTCATCGTACCAATGCCCGGCCCAATCTCCAATACAAAATCGTCCTTTGTCACCTGGGCCCCATGAATAATCTTATAAATCACATGGTCATCAATCAAAAAATTCTGACCGAATTTCTTTTGAAAATTAAACTGATATTTTTTTATGGTTTCAATCGTTCTCTGCGGATTCGATAACTTTTCCATGTACAACTCCTTTTATTACTTTCCACGTTTTCTAACAGTTTATCGTCCTGAACATCAATTGTCAACCAAGGATGTCCCCAACTTGTACTCTCATTGCCTGTTGTGATATACTGTGAACAGTTAGCGAGGTATTTTCGAGCTTACTGAGAACGCATACCTGGAAACTTAGCGAGATATTTTCGAGCTTAGTTGACATGGTATACTGTGAACAGTTAATAACCTGAGAAAAGAAGGGAAGCTTACTATGATTGCACTATTTTTATCACCGCTTTATCTTTTGGGAAATATTTACATATGCTGTCGGGCACTCCAATGGCTTTCCGCCTGCTCGGAGCATACAAACAGAACCGGGTTTCGTTTGTTTTTTATAATTATCTATGCATTTTTAGCCCTTTCCATTGGTCTTGCCTTTATTCTTCCTCATTCAGGATTCCAGAGAATTCTTTCCTGCATCGGCACCTATTGGCTTGGGATTCTCTTATACATGATCATCGTTCTGGGCGTTGCGGAACTTATCCGGCTGATTTTACATTTTGCACATATTATACCGGCCGAAATCCTTGCATCCGGAAAAGCTTTTGTTATTACGGGCTTTATCTGCATTGCTGCTATTACATTTTTATGTATATGGGGCATAATCAGCGCTGTCCATGTCCGCACCACAAGTTATGAAATAAATATTAATAAAGACGGCGGAAAACTGGGCGAGTTGAATATTGCGCTTGTAGCTGATCTGCACCTCGGCTACACAGTCGGACCGAGAATGATGCGCCAGATGGTGGATAAAATCAATGCTCAGAATCCGGATATTGTTCTCATTGCCGGAGATATATTTGACAACGACTATGATGCTATGGGAAATCCGGAGGAATTAATCCGGATACTCTCTCAAATCCACAGCAGATATGGAACTTACGCAGTTTACGGAAATCATGACACGGACGAGAAAATCCTCGCCGGTTTCACTTTCCCTTCCAATCAGAAAAAAACAAGTGATCCTCGAATGGATGATTTTCTTGAACGTGCAAACATCCGATTAATTACCGAACAGACCCTGCTCATCGATGACTCCTTCTATCTCGTCGGCCGTGCGGACGAAGAACGCCCTGGCCGAGGCGTTGATATCCGAAAAACACCGCAGGAAATCATGAACGGCCTTGACAGCAGAAAACCGGTCATCGTTATGGAACATGAGCCTAAATTCCTTCAGGAAATCACGGATGCCGGAATTGATCTGCATTTATGCGGTCATACCCATGATGGACAGACATTTCCTTCCAACCTTCTCTGCAAATTAATCTGGGAAAATCCGGCCGGATACTTGAAAAAAGGCGACATGCAGAGTATCGTCACCTCCGGTGTCGGCCTCTTCGGACCAAATATGCGCGTCGGTACAAAAAGTGAAGTAGTGAATATTAAAGTGCATTTTGGTAATTAAAAACTTCTAATTGAAATTCACCGACAAACATGCTATATCGACAAAAAAGGTGCCGTCAGCAGTCACATTTCACTGTCAGACGACACCATTTTTCTCCAAATAATTTAATTCGTCAAATACTCTTCCAGGCAGACACCCCGCCGGTAAATTTCTTCCGCCGCTTCTTTCCCGACGTATCTGTAATGCCACGGCTCATAGCTGATTCCGGTAATATCCGTTTTATCTTCGGGGTATCGAAGGATAAAACCATATTTATAACTATGATCCATCAACCATTTCCAGACATCCGACGCGCCCCGGGTCCCTGTATTTTCCATACTGATATCCACAGCCAGACCAATTTGATGTTCACTCGTCCCCGGAGCAGCCACCCACTGTTCGGCAATTGATCTGGCTTCCTCTTCAGAGTATCCCTGGGCTATATAATCTGCGATTTCCTCATCCATCAACGACTGCTGCACTTGATTTGTTCTATAGCCGGAAGTCACATAGGGTTCCAGCCCGGCAGCCCTTGCATCATCAAACATTGCCTGTAAATCAGGATAAATGCGGCTGTCTACCGACTCTCCGTTCCACAATTCCGTTAGCTCTGGCTTATAATCCTCCGAAATTGGATGCCATGGATTCACCAGAAGCAACTGCCAGTCATCCCCCTGTTCATTGGCAGGTACATTTTCTCCCAATATTTCGGAAAATATGGCATTTTCTGCCGCCCCGGCTACAGTTGTCCAGTTACCTATCACCAGCTTTAACCCTACAATAATCAACAAAACAGACAGAACCAGCAGAACATAGGTCCCCAATAATCCCCTCCGTTGCTTTCTGCGTTTTTTATAATAAACCCTGCTTTTTCCATACATAATGTCCCAGCCTCCTTATTCAATACTGATTGTATCGCAAAAAGGACTTGGACACTTTAACATTCAATTATTTAATTCCTAAGAAAATATAAATTTGCAAAGTTTACTCCGACATCCGGTACATGTTCTTTCCATTTTCCCATGTTACCGCTTCAACCTCATCGGCTGAAATTCCTTTTAACCGGGAAATCGTTTCAATAACATACGGCAGATTCAGGGAACTATTTCTTTTCCCCCGATTTGGTTCCGGTGTCAGGTATGGACAGTCCGTTTCAAGGACAATCCGGTCCATCGGCGCATACTGCACGACTTCCTTTAGAACTCTGGCATTTTTATAAGTAACAACACCGCCGATTCCAAGATAAAAACCTTTGTTCAAATAATTACGGGCCATTTCTACAGAATAAGAATAACAATGGATTACCCCGCCGATATCCTCGCATTTTAGCCCATTCATCATGTCCCATGTATCTTTTGCCGCTTCTCTGGAATGAATGACCACCGGAAGTCCGGTTTTCCGGGCCAGCTCCATCTGCTGCTCAAACCAGTATTTCTGTTTTTTACGCTGTTCCGGGTCCTTCTCCCAGTAATAATCCAGACCGATTTCACCGACAGCGACAATTTTTCCTTTTTCTTCGACAGATTCCTCCACCAAACAGGTAAGCCACTGGAAGCTCCGCTCATCCAGACAATCTACATCGCTCGGATGAACACCGGCCGCCGCATAAATAAAATCATACTGCTTTGCCAACGCCACAGCCCGCCGGGTAGAATCAATATCCGCACCGATATCCACAACTCGTGCGATTCCCGCAGCCTGAAGCTGTTTCATCAGTTCCTCTCTATCTTTATCAAATTTCCGATCATCATAATGTGCATGTGTGTCAAAAATCATAATGTACCTCCTGACTCAAACTTCAAATTTTTCAAAAAATATTTTCGTAATATTCGATATATACCTGTCATCCCGCTTCACCAGCATCAATTGGGTCTTCAAGGCATTTTCATTCAGACTCCAGATTTGAATTCCCGGAATATCTGCCGCAAAGGATTCGGGCAAAAGAGCAATTCCCATACCGGCCCGAACCATTTGAATGCTCGTCCAGGCATTGTCCACCATACAGGCCAGACGGATTGTCAGCCCTTTATCTTCAAATGCCTGCCGGATCGGTGTCTCCCAGCGCCGATATAAAACAAGGGGATGTTCCGCCACATCTACGAACTCGACATGCTCCGGGAGATTTCCAGGCAATCCGACGGCTACAAAATATTCTTCCTGATATTTATGACATACAAATCCAGCTTCAGGAAAAGGCGCCCGAACCAACGCCAGATCAATATGATTTGATTTCAGTCCATCCAAAAGCTGATACGTATTTCCCTCATAAATCTGAAAGTTCACTTCCGGATACAGTTCACGAAACGCCATCAATCTCCTGGCCACATGACCGGTCACCGATGATGATACCATCCCTATACGCAATGTCCCCCGAAGTCCGTTTCCCAGACTGTCAATCTCCATTTTAGCCGCCGAAGCCATATCCAGTATGGTTTTGGCCCGTTCATACATCAGTTTTCCTGCATCCGTCAATGTAATGCTTCGAAGCCCCCGTTCAAAAAGCACTACCCCCAGCTCCGCTTCCAGAGACTTCATTTGGGTACTCAACGGCGGCTGGGAAATATGCAGCTTTTTCGCCGCCGCCGATATACTTCCTTCATCGACAATCGCTGCAAAATAACTCAACTGCTTCAGATCCATGATATCACCACCTGCTATATCTTATCGATATGGATTATATACTTTTTTAATACTTTTCATATATATTTATTTATGATATGATACCAATAGTTTCAGGGAAAATCAAGCATTTCCCCAGAATATCATGGAAATAATATATCGTTGAGGAGGAATCAAATTTATGAAAGAATTAGTAAATCTCTTCATGGCCTTCTTCCGAATCGGCGCCTTTACCTTCGGCGGCGGTTACGCTATGCTCCCAATGCTCCAAAAAGAAGTCGTTGAGAAATATCACTGGGCCACAGAAGACGAAATTATGGACTATTTTGCCATTGGACAGTGTACGCCGGGAATTATTGCGGTAAACACAGCTACCTTTGTCGGTTACAAAACAAGGGGTGTTATCGGAGGCATTGTCGCTACCCTTGGCATTATCACCCCATCCCTGATCATCATCACATTAATTGCAGCCTTTTTGCAGAATTTTGCCGATCTTGCTGTCGTCAAATATGCTTTCAACGGCATCCGTGCCTGTGTCTGCGTTCTGATTTTTAATGCTGTTACCAAACTGGCAAAGAAATCCGTTATCGATAAAATCTGCCTTGGCATTTGTATTGTTGTTTTACTATTATCTCTATTTTCCCCATTATCTCCGGCCCTCATCGTCGTTCTCGCCGGTATCGCAGGAGTCATTTTCAAACGGACAGGTATTACAGGAGGTGAAAAGAAATGACAGGATTATTACGATTAGCATTTGAATTTTTCAAGACCGGTCTTTTTGCTGTCGGCGGCGGACTGGCAACTCTGCCTTTCCTTTATGCCATGGGAACAGCTACCGGATGGTTCAACGCCCAGGATGTGGCCAATATGATCGCCATCTCCGAATCCACTCCCGGACCTATGGGTGTCAATATGGCAACTTATGTCGGTTTTACCTCTTTTGGGCTTCCAGGCGCACTTCTGGGACCGCTGGCCCTCGTATTTCCTTCCGTTGTCATTATCATCCTCATATCAAAGATTCTGAACAAATTTAAAGAATCCAAACTGGTACAGGATATTTTTTACGGACTTCGTCCGGCCTCCACAGGATTGATCATCGCCGCAGGTCTCGGCGTTGCCAAAATTGCTCTGCTCCATCTGGATCAGTATGAGATTACGCAAAACATAGCGGACCTGCTGAATTATAAATCCATTATCCTGGCCATTGTTATTTACCTTGTTCTGCGCAAAAAAGACTTTCATCCGATTCTCATGGTAGTCGCTTCTGCTATTGTCGGAATCATCTTTAAGTTCTAAAGCCTGAAATAGTACAGTCAGAGAAATCTAAAACGCGGTTTCTTAGACTGTACTATTTTTTCGACTTTCTTCGGAACCGTCCGCCATCTATAGTCTCTTTAAACCTCTTTTCGTCTCGAACACCGTCGATGGATAATTATTGATAAAGTCACCCTTTTTTATTAAAATTAACTTATCTTCTATAGCGGCTTCGGTTCTGCTAACACAGTATTTCTTATTTTTACATATCTATTCCATTTTCTCTTCATTGCGGTTCCGCACAGACTTTTTTCATCCCATTGTTACATCATGCAGGACACCCGATAAAACAAACCACCTTGGGAAGAAAAAATATAACGCACACGATAAAAAAAGGGCAGTCCCACAGCCATTTTCCAGACTCTTCGGGGCTACCCTCTTCCTTTTTAACTTAACAAATTTCCGCGCCTGACGGCATTTCTTTTTCAGGAACCATCAGGGACAGGTTTCCGTCCGCATCTTCTGCACAGAGCAGCATGCCTTCGGACATAACGCCGGCCAACTTCGCCGGTTTCAGATTTGTCACAACCATAACCTTCTTGCCTACCATCTCTTCCGGTGTGTAATGCGCTTTAATACCGGATACGATCTGACGTACCTGGCTGCCGATCTTCACCTGAGAACAAAGCAGCTTTTTAGATTTTTTCACTGCTTCGCAGGCAATGATCTCACCTACCTGGAACTGAAGCTTTGCAAAATCATCATAGGTGATTTCCGGCTTTGCTTCAATATCGATGCCAGCTTCCATAGCGGCTGCCTTGGCAGCTTCTGCTTCTTTCGCAGCCTTATCTGCTTCCAGTTTTGCCATGAACTCCTTCATGTCGATACGTGCAAAGAGAATCTCCGGTTTCTCAATAACTTTAACACCCTGTTCCATCCGGCCAAAAGTATCCAGTTCGAGGAAGTCTCTCTGCTGTGTTCCAATCTGATCCAGAATCTTCCTGGAAGTGGTTGGAAGGAAGGCTTCCAGGCAGACCGCGCCGATACGGATACCTTCAAATAAATTGTAAAGCACTGTTGCCAGACGGTCTTTCTTCGCTTCATCTTTTGCAAGCGCCCATGGCATAGTTTCGTCAATATATTTGTTCAGACGTTTGAACAGAGTAAAGACTTCT
>CATYEA010000028.1 GCA_958405355.1 uncultured Lachnospiraceae bacterium | reverse complement strand
AACTTCCATAAAGCACATGAGTGCACACTTGTTAATTACTCCAGGGCCAATCAATGAAAGTACCTTCGAATTTTTGTTTGCCAGATAGGTTGCAGCCATGGCCGGCATGGCCCCAGTCCGCATGGCGCTCAGAAGGTTGGCTGACATGATAGCCTTTGGGGCGCCCGTATCCACATCAGAAAGGGTCACCATGAGAATGGAGCGAGGGAGATTTAAGGCACTGTTATGACTGTTTGAGCCATAATATTTCTGACCGGCAATATGAAATCTCCCTCCCAGATAGGCCGGCATAGCCATAAATCGCCTATCCGGACCGTCATCCAATGGAAATCCCTCGATATCCGACTTCTGGGGAAAATTCATCTGAAGTCCATGCTCATCGCCCTTTGGACCGCCGAGCAGGAAATCCTTCTTTCCAAATAGGGAAAGGGTATCCCGCATCGTTTCGATACAGCCGGCGGCGTCAAGCACACCGGCCTTAATCATATCTGCTTCATTTAAATAAAGGAAATCAATTTTCATAATTACTCCTTGAGTTTTGTCCACATATCGTTGTAAATTTCAAGCGTATCGTTGTCCAGATTTTCAACATATTCTCCGGAAGCAATGACGTCTGCAGGCGGATTCTTCGCCTGATTTTCCGAATATTCTGTACCCATCGCCTCTACGGCCGCTTCATTTGGACACAGATACGGGAATTCTTCAGAAACCATCTGGGCAGATTCGGAGTCAAGCATGAAGTTGATAAATTTCATAGCGTTCTCATAGTTTTTACAACCTTTAAGAATTGCCCAATTATCCATAAATACATATGGGCCTTCTTCCGGGAATACGACCTGAATATCCGGATTTTCTTCCATAGAAAGAGCAATCTCTGCACTCCAGATCATACCTATGGCACAGTCGCCGGAAATCAATGCACTCTTCGGACTGTCCGAATCATAAAGTTTCACATTATTTTTCAATGTCAAAAGTTTCTCCTGAATTTCTGCCAATTTATCCGGATCTGTTTCGTTCATGCTGTATCCCATGCTGCGGGCTGTCATTCCGATTACAGCGCGATAGTCATCCAGTACAACAAGCTGTCCGGCCAGGGATGGGTCAAATAAATCATCATAACTTGTAATCTCTTTATCAATCATGGAAGTATTGACTGCCATGGCTGCCACACCGCCCTGATAAGGCACTGAATATACATTTCCCGGATCATAAGATGGATTCAGATAAGCGTCACCAATATTGGAAAGATTTGTCAATGCCTCCTGATCCAGTTCTTCAAGCATATCCTGCTGAATCATAAGCTGAATCATATAATCGCTTGGCAGAACGACATCATATGTACCTTCCGATTCGGATTTTACCTTCGAAAGCATATCCTCATTGGAAGAATAAGTCATTACATTGATCTTGATTCCCGTCTCTTCTTCAAATTTATCAAAAACGGCATCCGGCACATATTCTGTCCATACAAAAACATTAAGTTCTCCATTTTCAGCAGAGCTGCCGCTGCTGCCTGAGCCACATCCTGTCATAAGTCCGACAGCCATGACTGCTGCCATAAATAAAATAAATAACTTTCTCTTCATAAGATTCTCCTCCTTTTATTTCGCCTTTTTGAAAAGATTACCCTGGGTCAGAATAACAAATAGAATCGTTCCAATCAGAATAATCGTAGAAAGTGCATTCACATCCGGTGCAACACCGCTCTTTATGCTTTCCATAACCTTCAGCGGATAGGTCATTGTCTGACCATTGACAAAATAGCTGATGATAACATCGTCAATGGAAAGGGTAAATGCAAGCAGCGCCCCTCCGGAAATACCCGGTGCAAGGACGGGTAAAGTGATTTCAAAAAATGTCACGATCCGGTTGGCTCCCAAATCCAGACTGGCTTCCTCAATGGAACTGTCATAACCGGCCAATCGGGCCCGGACATTAAATATAACGTAAGGCACACAGAAGGTAACATGGGCCAGTATAAGTGTCAGCATACCTCTGGGAATATCTACCCTTGCAAAAATGGTCAGCAGTGAAATGCCGAGAACAATTTCCGGGATAACTACCGGAATATACAGCAATCCATCGATAATCCCTTTGCCTTTGAATTTATACTTATACATTCCGACGGCCCCCAGTGTTCCGATAATCGTTGCAAGGATTGTACTTACGATGGCAATAATCATTGTATTCCCAAAAGCCTCAAGAAGGGCCGTATTGTCCCAGAGCTTCACATACCAGTCCAGGGTAAAGCCCTTCCATGCCAAATATGGTTTGCTTGTCGTGGCGTTCATTGAATTAACCACAATCACTGAAATCGGCAAAAATAGAAATGTATAGACAAGTGCGCAAAAGATAACATTAATTCTTTTATGCATCTTCTCTTTCCGACGTCTTTTCATATCTTCTCACGCTCCTTCTATACACCCAGGCTTTCCATATCTCCGCCCATCTTCTGATATATTTTAACGAGTATCAATGTCACAATAATAAGTATAATTGAAAGCGCGGCGCCCAGCGGCCAGTTATTTCCACTTTTAAACTGTCTCTCAATAAGGTTGCCGATAACATCCGAGTTGCCTCCGCCCAAAATATTTGATACAAAGAAATATCCAAGACATGGTATAAATACCATGATACTTCCCGAAAATATACCGCTGGAGGTCAACGGCAGAATAACTTCCAAAAATGTCGATACTGGTTTGGCTCCCAAATCCGATGAAGCTTCCAGCAGACTGCCGTCCAGCTTCTCGATGGCTGTATATAACGGCAAAATCATAAATGGTATCAAACAGTACACCATACCTAAAACTGTGGTTCCCTGTTTATACAAAAGGTCCAGCGGCCCATCCGTCAAATGCAGGAATTGGAGTACCGTGTTTATCCATCCATTGGTTCCCAAAAGGCTCCGCCATCCATAAATACGAATCAATGAGTTCGTCCAAAATGGAATGATGACCAGCATATATAACAATTGTTTCCTCTTGCTTTTTGTCCGTGCAATAATATAGGCAAACGGATATCCAACGAGGATACATATGATCGTCGTCAAAAGTGCTATGATAATGGACTGTCCATAAATTTTTACATAATCCGCATTGAATAGTTTAATGTAGTTCTCGACTGAAAACTGATATACTACGTTATAATACTGGTCGGTTCTGCAGAAGCTCATCACAGCGACAAAAATCAGCGGAGCTACTACAAGAAAGAGCAGAAGGAGCGTTACCGGCCCAACCATGACAATGGAGGGCAGTGTATTGGATTTCCACTCATGCTTTGAATGCTTTTTTCTCATCGGTCTCACCTCTATCCCAATGTAATGTTTTCAATCGCCTCAAAAATCAGATTGTCCTGATTATGAATAAGTACAGCATCTTCCTTTTTCCAATACGGATAAATCGTTGACCCTAACTGTGGAAGCGTATCTCCGGCCAGTCTTTCAATTTTCAGTTCATTTCCATTCGGAAGAACAACAATACATTTAATGATTGAACCGACATAAACATAATCCTTAACGACAGCGCTGATACTGAATCCGTCCACTGGGGTCTCGGAAAATGCCATTTTTTCAGGTCTCACGGAAACCGTAATATACTCGCCGCTTTTAAATCCATCCCCGGTTCCCAAAATACTTCCGTTTTCGATGTTCACTAAAATATCTCCGCCCTCAATGGATGCAATCGCACCGTCAAAGATATTGGTCTCTCCAATAAATGTTGCCACAAACTTTGTTTTCGGACATTCATAAATTTCTGTCGGTGTTCCTAACTGATCTAAAATTCCATCATGCATAATGGCGATCCGGTCACTCATGGTCAGGGCTTCTTCCTGGTCATGAGTTACATATATGAATGTGATGTTCAATTTTTTCTGAAGCCGTTTCAGCTCAAGCTGCATCTGCTTTCTGAGTTTTAAGTCAAGGGCTCCCAAAGGCTCATCAAGTAAAAGAACTCTTGGCCGGTTGATCAATGCCCGTGCAATAGCTACCCGCTGCTTCTGTCCGCCGGAAAGCTGACTTGGATATCGCTTTTCAAAGCCCTCCAACTGTACAAGCTCCATCATTTCTGTGACCCGCTGTTTTATTTCCTGTTTCGGTACTTTTTTCATTTTCAAGCCATATGCAATGTTGTCATAAATTGTTTTATGAGGGAACAGGGCATAGCTCTGGAAAACCGTATTTACATTACGTTCAAAGGGTTCCTTTTCCTCAATCGATTCTCCCTCAACCCGTATGCTTCCGTTTGTTGGTTCCTCAAAACCTGCGATCATCCGCAGCGTTGTCGTCTTCCCGCATCCGGAAGAACCGAGCAGAGTCAGGAATTCTCCCTCCTCGACTTTTAAATTCAAGTCTTTTACAACATGATTTGTTCCGTATATTTTATTTACTCCATCCAGCTCAACTATGTATTTCACCAAATCACCTCAATTCATTTTCTTCGTAATTAAAGAGCTTTCGAACCTCTCTCACCTGTACGGATACGTACAACTTCTTCAATATTACGAACAAAAATCTTTCCGTCACCGACATGATCTGTCGCACATACTTCTCTGACTTTCATAATAATAGGCTCAACGTCCTTATCTTCCACAACAACCTCAACACGAATTTTCGGGAGGAGATTTATGGTCGTCTTGAACCCTTTGATCTCATTGACTGCCTTCTCCGTGTTCACGACACCCTTCTGAGTACCACAGCCCATGACCGTCGAAATCGTCATTCCTCCGCATTTAATTTCATCAAGTATTTTTTTAATCTCTTCAAGCTTTTCCGGTCTGATGATCATAACTAATTCTTTCATAAATTTCCTCCTGGCTGAAAAAATTTAAGGGGCTGTCATTCCTGACAGCCCCTTCGCTTTGCCTTGTTCTTATTTAATTTAAAGATATCATATGCCATCTTTGATGACAATTCAATCCAAAAAAATGACCATTTTTCTACTACTTTTTAAGTACTCCCTACTCCTTTTCTTTAATCATCTTGAATAACTGAACCCGGTTTTTTATCCCAAGTTTTCTGTATATATTCAGTATATGCTTCTTCAGTGTGTTTGCCGTGATCGTCAATTCTTCGCAGATCGCCGAATTTTCCTCACCGGCCATCAGAAGTCTTAAAATCGTTTCCTCCCTCCGGGTCAGCTCATATTCTTCCACAGCCGCAGAAACCGTCAGTTTTTCATCGAAAATGTTTCCGCTCCTTTTATTTTTGTATAAACGATAGGCCATGTGATCTTTGAGCAGATCAAGAAGAAATATATCGTCGTACTCAAAATCAGCTTTTCCCACTGTCCGATAAAATGTGATGACTCCGACAAATTCCTTGTTCTTTGCAAGTATCATCTGTAATGAATAATGCCAGTTGTTCGGTTTATAGACCCGCTTATAATATTCTGTCTGAATACGCACATCATCCGAAATAATATCCGTTTCTCTGTAGATCAGAGACTGTCCGCTGTATAAAATCCCTCTGCTGTAATCCAGTGCATCATAATTTTCCGAAAGATTTTCTCTGCAGTGATAGAAAACCGGATCACTCAGTTTATTTTTTCCATCGTGGGATGCCAGAAAAAAATCAGCACTGTCAAAATCCAGCAGCATCCGTATCTGCTCCAGAAATTGATTTCTCATATCTGTCAGATTATCTATGGTGTGTATATTATAGATAATATTATTCAGCATTATCCAATCATTTGTCTCCAGTGTTCTCATTGAATTCCCTTTCCTTTAGATTTCAGCGATATCCACAACCGATAAATTATTCAGGCTGGCATTTTCCAGGCTGGTCACAAGAGCTCTGGCCGTATCCAGGGAAGTGAGACAAGTCACTCCTGTCTCGATAGCATTCCGGCGAATAAGGAATCCATCTCTGGATTTATCCCGGCCATGGGTCGGCGTATCAATGATCAAATCGACCTCTCCGGCCAGAATCAGATCCAGCACATTTGGAGAACCGTCATGAATTTTATTAATCCGTGTGGCCTTCATGCCGTTTTCATTCAGCACAGCTGCCGTACTGCGGGTTGCATAAATTTCATATCCTAAATCATAGAAACGTTTTGCAATCGGAATCAATTCTTCTTTATCTGAATCCTTTACTGTACAGATCATCTTCTTTGTGCGAGGAAGGTTGATGCCTGCGCCCAGGAAGGATTTATATAAGGCTTCATGGAAATCCTTGGCAATACCAAGAACCTCACCGGTAGACTTCATTTCCGGACCAAGGCTGATTTCCGCGCCGCGGAGCTTCTCAAAGGAGAATACTGGCTGTTTAATGGCAATGTAGTCGGATTTTTTCTGGAGACCCGGCTCATAGCCCAGTTCCTTAATCGACTTTCCGACAATGACCTTGGAAGCAATGTCCACGATCGGAATGCCCGTCACCTTGCTGATATAAGGTACGGTACGGCTGGAACGTGGATTTACTTCGATGACATATACTTCATTATCATGGACGATAAACTGGATATTCAAGAGGCCTTTCACATGAAGAGCTCTGGCCAGGCGTCCGGTGTAATCTTCCAGCTTCTTGATGATTTCCTCTGACAGACTCTGGGCTGGATAAACGGAAATACTGTCTCCGGAATGAACCCCGGCCCGTTCAATATGTTCCATAATACCAGGAATCAGAATGTCTGTACCATCGCATACACCATCGACTTCCACTTCTTTGCCGACCAGATATTTGTCGACCAGGATTGGATGTTCCTGAACATCCCGGTTAATAATCGCCATAAACTCAACGATATCACCGTCATTGACTGCAATCTGCATACCCTGTCCGCCGAGAACATAGGATGGACGCACGAGTACCGGATATCCCAGTTCATTGGCTGCCTGCAATGCTTCTTCTGTCGTAAATACGGTCGTTCCTGCCGGACGCGGAATCTTGCACTGTTCAAGAATTTCATCGAAACGTTCTCTATCTTCAGCCGCATCCACATCGTCAGAACTTGTTCCAAGAATCGGCACACCCATTTTCATGATGGCTTCCGTCAGCTTAATGGCTGTCTGACCACCGAACTGAACGACAGCGCCGTCCGGTTTTTCCAGACGAACGATATTTTCCACATCTTCCGGTGTCAGCGGTTCAAAGTAAAGTTTATCTGCAATATCAAAGTCCGTACTTACCGTTTCCGGATTGTTGTTGATGATAATTGTTTCATAGCCTGCATCAGCCAATGCCCATACGCTGTGTACAGAGCAATAGTCAAACTCAATACCCTGACCGATTCGAATCGGCCCGGAACCGAGAACGATGACTTTTTTACGCATATTATCTCCTGGCTCCACTTCGTTCTGGCTGCCGAAACAGGAATAATAGTACGGTGTTTCTGATTCAAATTCAGCAGCGCAGGTATCTACCATTTTAAATGAAGCAATAATATTATTGCGGTAGCGCATGGCCTTGATCTCAGCCTCACCCTTTCCGGTAAACTGGGCAATGGCTTTATCCGGGAATTCCATCCGTTTGGCTTCTTTCAGAAGTTCCACGGTCAGTTCTTCCGTCTTTAAACGGTTTTCCATGTCGACCAGAACTTTGATTTTATCCAGAAACCACATATCGATCTTGTTGATGGCATGAATTCTTTCCATATCATAACCGCGGCGAAAAGCTTCGGCAATATAGAACAGACGATGATCATCAATGAGATAAAGGGCCTTTTCCAATTCTTCATCGGAAAGTTCACCAAAACCGCCGTAATTCAGACTGTAAATATTCTGTTCCAGGGAACGGAGAGCTTTCATCAGAGCGCCTTCAAAGTTCGGACAGATACTCATAACCTCTCCGGTAGCCTTCATCTGGGTTGTTAATGTACGTTTTGCGCTGACAAATTTATCAAAAGGCCATTTCGGAATTTTAACAACACAATAGTCCAGAGCCGGTTCAAAGCTGGCGTAAGTCTTTCCGGTAACAGCATTTTTAATCTCATCCAGAGCATAACCAAGGGCAATCTTCGCCGCAACTTTGGCTATTGGATAGCCTGTCGCCTTGGAAGCCAGGGCAGAAGAACGGCTGACACGAGGGTTTACCTCGATAACGCAGTATTCAAAGCTGTCCGGATTTAAAGCATACTGAACGTTACAGCCGCCAGTGATACCCAACTCGGTGATAATATTCAACGCCGATGTACGAAGCATCTGATATTCTTTATCTGCCAGTGTCTGGGACGGAGCCACAACGATACTGTCTCCCGTATGGACGCCGACAGGGTCAATGTTTTCCATATTACATACAGTGATACAGTTGCCATAACTATCCCGCATCACTTCGTATTCGATTTCCTTCCAGCCACCGATATAACGCTCAACCAATACCTGGCCGACACGGCTTAAACGCAGACCGTTGCTGGCAATTTCTTTTAACTCTTCCAGATTGTGAGCAATACCGCCGCCGCTGCCGCCCAATGTATAGGCCGGACGGATAACGACCGGATATCCGATTTTTTCAGCAAAATCGATACAGCCCTTTAATGTGGTACAGACTTCGCTGGCCGCACATGGCTCACCGATTTTCTCCATAGTTTCTTTAAATTCCAGACGGTCTTCCGCCTTTTTAATGGTCTCAGAAGTTGTACCGATCATCTGAACCTTCTTTTCATCCAGGAACCCGGATTCGTAAAGCTCCATGGCAATATTCAAAGCCGCCTGTCCGCCCAGAGTCGGAAGCAGGCTGTCCGGCTCTTCTTTTTCAATAATTTTCTTGAGCACATCCACATTTAACGGCTCAATATAAACCTTATCTGCAATATTTTTATCGGTCATGATGGTGGCCGGATTGGAATTGACAAGGACAACTTCAATACCTTCTTCTTTCAGGGAACGGCATGCCTGTGTACCGGCATAATCAAATTCTGCGGCCTGTCCGATGATAATCGGGCCGGAACCAATGACTAACACTTTTTTAATATTATTTTTCTTAGGCATCTTTCGCAACCTCCATCATGTTAATAAACTTGTCAAAAAGGAATCCCGTATCCTGCGGGCCACCGCAGGCTTCCGGATGGAACTGGACTGTAAAAACATTCTTTCCAAGATAATGCAGTCCTTCCATGGTCGCATCATTGGCATTTCTGAAGCTTACTTCAGCGACACCATCTGGAACGGATTTGGAAGAAACAACATAACCGTGGTTCTGTGTAGAAATGTAAACCCGGCCAGTCATCAAATCCTTGACCGGATGATTGGCTCCCCGGTGTCCCCATTTCATTTTCCGTGTATCGGCGCCGTTGGCCAGGGCCAAAAGCTGATGCCCAAGACAGATACCGAACATCGGAATGTCTGCATCAAACATTTTTTTCACCTCAGCAACAATCGGCATACAATCCTTTGGATCCCCAGGGCCATTAGAAAGCATGATGCCGTCAGGACCGTCCGCCATAATCTCCTCTGCAGATGTATAAGCCGGATAAATCGTTACTTCACAGTTCCGCTTTGCAAGCTCTCTTGCAATATTTCTCTTTGCTCCAAAATCCATAAGAGCCACTTTATATTTCCCATCAGAAAAATGTTCTTTTTCAGCACAGGTAACTTTTTTAACAACATCCACAGCCTTAAATGCGCGGATCTTAGGAAGAATTTCTTCTAAATTAAAATTCTCATTGGTTGTGATCATGCCATTCATGGTACCCTGGCTTCTCAGAATCTTCGTCAATGCCCGGGTATCAATTCCCTGAATTCCAGGAATATCATGCTCCGTTAAAAATTCGGACAAGCCACATTCATTTCGGAAATTGCTCGGCGCCGTTGCCAGCTCTCTAACAATAAACCCATCCGGCCAAGGTCTGTCATCTTCCATATCATCAAAACATATACCATAATTTCCAATTATTGGATATGTCATGACAACGGCTTCCCCGGCATAGGATGGGTCTGTAAGAATTTCTAAATATCCTGTCATTGACGTATTAAAAACGATTTCACTGATTACTTCCCTCTGCGAACCAATACTTGTTCCCTCAAAGACCGTGCCATCGGCTAGTATCAAAAATGCCTTCATTCAATCACCTGTCCCTTTCTTATTCCCTGCACTTCAAAGAATAATTATTCACCTTTTTACTGTCATTTGCATAAATATAAGTATTTTGCCCCATTTTTCCAAAAAAAAAGAGTGATTCGTGAATTTTATTCCGAATTTCTTTTTCTTTGATATCTGACAAAAAACCCTAAATTGCTAAAAGTATACCACATCGTTTTTAGAAAAACAACCTTTTCCTTTATTTTTTTTCGCCTTCAAAATCATTTTGGTAAAATCGGAATAAATTTTATTTATCAATTCCACGAGATTTGCATATATTATACAAAACAAATTCAGGAAACAAACTATGCCAGAAACAAATTTAATTGATAAGGGACAACTGCGTATCTCTGCTGTCTCCGACGAAGGAAACGTCCCGATTGATGATGCCACCATTGAAATTTCCTCTACCGGTGAACCGGACCGGATTCTGGAACGGATCACCACGGATAACAGCGGAAACAGCGATACCATCGAACTGGATGCCCCTCCGGTAGAGTACAGTCTTGAACCTGGAGATACTCAGCCCTATTCGGAGTATAATCTGAAAATCACTGCACCGGGATTTGAAGAGGTTGAGATTTCCGGCATTCAGATTTTATCCGGAGAGCTCGGTCTGTCCAACGTCCGCATGACCCCCATAGTCACCCAGACTCCGGCCTATAATCCTCTGGTCATCGGCGCACATACCCTCTGGAAGCTCTATCCTCCGAAAATCGCTGAAGCAGAAATTAAAGATATGGATGAGACCGGCGAAATCGTCCTCAGCCGGGTCGTTATCCCAGAAACAATCATCGTCCACGACGGACCGCCGACGGACAACAGCGCCGCCAACTATTTTGTCCCTTTCCGGGACTACATTAAAAATGTGGCTTCCAGTGAAATTTACGCAACCTGGCCCGAATCATCCATCATCGCCAATGTCCTCGCCATTCTTTCTTTTACCCTGAACCGGGTTTACACAGAATGGTACAGAAATAAGGGTTTCGACTTTACTATCACTTCTTCTACGGCCTACGACCACTTTTTCGTCTATGGCCGAAACGTATATGAAAGTATATCCCGGGTCGTGGATACTATTTTTTCCAACTTCTTATCCCGGCCAAATGTACGACAGCCGATTCTTACCCAATACTGCGACGGCAAGCGGGTAAGCTGCCCGAACTGGATGTCCCAGTGGGGTTCCAAATCTCTGGGTGATCAGGGATACGCACCCCTTGAAATTATCCGCTATTATTACGGAAATGATATGTACATCAATACCGCTGAACAAATCAGCGGTATCCCGTCATCATGGCCTGGCGCAGATTTGACCGTCGGTTCCACCGGCGCCAAAGTCCGTCAGATGCAGGAACAGCTTAACCGCATCGCCCAAACCTATCCGGCTCTGCCATCTGTCACAGCCGATGGCATTTACGGAGAAAATACCCGTCAGGCCGTCGCAGATTTTCAACGTGTTTTCGGCCTTCCGATTACCGGTGTTGTAGACTACCCTACCTGGTTCAAAATCAGCGATATTTATGTCGCAGTCACAAGGATCGCCGAGCTGCGGTAGCAAAACAGGGGAGCCGATACATCAACGATTAAATCAATCATGGATGTGTCGGCTCCCATAATCATAAGCTATTCACTCACCTGGTGCTTTGCAAAAATCCTGCGCGAAAGGATACCACTTAGAAGCATTAATACAAATGCCATGGGAACCGCCCATATGGAATAGAGCAGTCCGCTGCTCATTTGTTCTACAGACATAATGGAAACGAACTGGGCGTGATACAGCGGAAACAGCACGGCAAATCGAAACAGTGGACTTGTTTCAGATATAGGCAGCATTGCCGGAAATAAATAGGCTGCCGCCGAAAAAGCCAGCGTGGTCATTTGGTTTTTAGACAGCGCAGAGAAAATTAAAGTCGTTGCAGCAACACTAATAGTACCGGTAAAAGCCAACAGACATTGGTATTTAAGCAGCGTGCCGCAGGTTATATTGAAAGGTATATACCCTTCTGTAAAAAATACAGGGGCAAAAAGGATACTGCAATCCAGTCCTTCATTTCCGTAGAGTACAAAGGCCATGAAAATATTAATGCCGAGAATCCATAGGGTTACTATAATGGCCGCCGCAAATCCTGCAATTATCTTTGCTGCGGCACATTTTGTTTTTCCATATTTGCTTGATAAAATAATATGGACAACACCTCCGTACTCCCCAGAAAAAACCGGAGCAATCATTATAATGATAACTAATGAAAGGAAAACAAAAACTCTGACCATATCCTGACTCACCCCAAGCCATCCGTCAACATATCCAACATTAATTTCCGCATCACCGAACACATCGGAAACCGTCTGTCCATTCCAATTGCCGTCAATATCTGAAAACCGGGCGCACACAGCCGACTGCATAGCATTCTGGTAAAGATATTTTGCGTTTATATCCGATTCCGTATGAAAATCCGCCAGCATCTGCTGTACCTTTTCATCCGTCAAAGGTCCACGATACTTTTCAACAATGGATTTATCGATTTCCACAGCCTCCCTTCCGCTCCCCTCCCGGCTGATGCCGTCAAAGGCATACTTATTCTGATAAGTTGAAACCATGAACAATACTGATACAAGGAACAGGGCAAGCAGGAAAAACTGTGTCAGACGCCTTGAAAATATTTTTCTCAATTCAAATTGAATCAATCTTCCCATTATTCATTTCCTCCTTTGAAATAATAAAGATATAAATCTTCCAGATTCGGTTCAACCTGCAGAGCACCATTTAAAGGCAGCTCTTTGGAAATAATCCGAAGAATCGTTTGATTATTATCAACATTCCGAAGGTTGCTTACATTCAACCGCGCTGTGTACTGCTCTGCCTTTTCGGCAGGAACAACACACTCCCATACCTTTCCTTGAATTTCAGAGGTGATTTCCCGTGGCCTTCCGTAATGAAGTATACTTCCGGATTTCATCATTATGATTTTTTCAGCGATAGATTCCACATCAGACACAATATGTGTCGACAGGATAACGATGCGGTCTTTCGAAAAAGCACTGATTAAATTCCGGAACCTCACCCGCTCTTTTGGGTCCAGTCCGGCCGTCGGTTCATCCAAAACCAGAATATGCGGGTCATTTAACATAGCCTGAGCAATGCCCAGGCGCTGCTTCATTCCGCCGGAAAATGTGCGGATTTTTTGCCGGCTATTTTTTGTAAGGCCCACCGTCTCAAGCAGCTCTTTTGATTTTTCCTTCGCCTTCTTTTCATCCAAGCCCTTTAACGCAGCAATATACAGAAGATAGTCCGATGCTCTAAAATCCGGATAATAGGGAAATTGCTGAGGCAAATAGCCCAGATACTTCCGATAATTTTCCCCAAGAACTTCGATTTTACGGCCATTCAGAGTTATCCTTCCTGAGCTGGGTGTCTGAATTCCGCAAATCAGACGCATCAATGTGGTTTTTCCTGCACCGTTGGCTCCAAGCAAGCCATAGACGCCCTTTGTCAAAGACAAATTTAAATGATTCACAGCAGTCTTTTTGCCATATCGTTTTGTCAAATTTCTAATTTCTAATTCCATAAAAATACTCCCCCTATATTTGATAAGGAGAGTATAA
>CATYEA010000027.1 GCA_958405355.1 uncultured Lachnospiraceae bacterium | reverse complement strand
AAGCTGTTTCTGCGTATTTAACACCGGAGATTCAGTTTATTACCTGTGTTTTTGGGGAATATAAAGACGGAAAGATTATTGAAAAAGGTACCTTGGCCAAGATGGCCCGGGGTGAGATGGTGCGGTTCATGGCAGAACGACAGGCCGGATCACCGGAGGTTATGAAGGAATTTAACCGGCTAGGTTATCGTTTTTCTTCGGAAGATTCCGATGAAAAGACGTATGTTTTTATAAAATAGAGGAATTGAATGGACATTAAGGAGACAGATTTACTATTTGTTGTTGATATGCAGAATGTTCATCACTTCATGTGATTTTTCAAGTATAATAATATATGTGTAAAAACGCAGTTGCCACAGAAGCGGCAGCTGCGTTTTTGTTGTCAGGCATTTAGAATAAATTTTTGCACTGAAAGTGTTTCTAGAAGCGGAAATCCCGTTTGCCTTCGGCAATGTCTTTCAAATGGTCTTTAGTAATCTGACGGACTTTGTCACTGGCGACATTAGCCAGTTCTTTTTCAATAAGCTTTTCACCGTCTTCCCGGGTTTTATCAGAAGCATAGTCCATAAGGTATTCCTTAAGAGTCATGAGGGCGTTCGGCTGGCAGCAGTTGGAAATCTGTCCGGCTTTCAAGAGGGACATGAAACGGTCGCCGGTACGGCCTTCGCGGTAACAGGCGGTGCAGAAACTTGGGATAAAGCCCATTTCCAGCAGCCAGTCAATGACTTCGTCAAGACTTCGCTGGTCAGTAACGTCGAACTGAGCGGAGTTTTCTTCTTCCGGTTCCGGTTCCACATAGCCGCCGACACTGGTGCGGGAACCGCCGCTGATCTGTGATACACCGAGCTGCAAAACCTTTTCACGAACCCGCTTGGATTCACGGGTGGAGATGATCATACCCGTATATGGAACAGCGATACGGATTAAGGCAACGATTTTCTCGAAAATATCATCCGGAATAGCATTGGAGAATGTGTTGACATCAATATCATCCGCCGGGCAGATTCTAGGGACACTGATAGTATGTGGACCGACGCCCTGAGCCGCTTCCAGATGTTCAGCGTGCATAAGAAGGCCGATGAAATCGTAGCGGTACATATTCAGACCGAAGAGAACGCCAATTCCCACGTCATCGATGCCGCCTTCCATGGCACGGTCCATAGCTTCGGTGTGATAAGCATAGTTGCTCTTTGGTCCGGTTGGGTGCAGTTCTTCATAACTCTTTTTATTATAGGTTTCCTGGAAAAGAATATAAGTTCCGATGCCAGCCTCTTTTAATCTCCGATAATTTTCCACGGTTGTGGCCGCAATATTGACATTGACACGGCGGATAGCACCATTTTTATGTTTGATACTGTAAATGGTGTTGATACATTCAAGAATGTATTCAATCGGATTGTTGACCGGATCCTCGCCGGCCTCCAAAGCCAGACGTTTATGCCCCATATCCTGGAGGGCGATGACTTCCTGTCGTACTTCTTCCTGAGTCAGTTTTTTACGGGCAATATGTTTGTTTTTTGCGTGATATGGACAGTAGGTGCAGCCGTTGACACAGTAATTTGAGAGATACAGCGGTGCAAACATAACAATCCGGTTGCCGTAAAAACGGTCCTTAATTTTTTTTGCCAAATGAAACATTTTTTCAATTTCGTCCGGCATATCGCATTCCAGAAGGACGGCGGCTTCACGGTGACTGATGCCCTTCATATCTTCGGCCTTTTTCAGAATCTTATCGATAAGTTCGCGGTTGTCCTTATTTTCTTCAGCGTATTTAAGGCAGTCCAGAATTTCTTCGTCGTTAATAAATTCTTCGGCCTTTAGTGATTTTACATCATACATAAATATCTTCTCCTTTTTCATGTCAGTAGTTAAACTTTAGAGTAAACCGTCTTAGTGCTTACGTCGGGAATCATACCAAGCTTACCGGAAAGGGCGCTGATCACATTTTGCGGTGCATCAATGACAATGCTGATAATTGACAGTTCCCGTTTTGGATATGGAATACCCATACGTCCCAGTATATACGGCGAATATTCGTGCAGAATATCGTTGATTCGGGGCGCGGCTTCCGGGTTTTCTACAATAATACCGATAACAGCAATACGTGTGTCCATAAAATCCTCCATCGATAAAAGAACATAGCGGAGTGTCCGCTTTTATACCAAAAAACCCTGTCCAGGAAGTGCTGGACAGGGTAAGGGTATACATATTATGTTACAATCCATCCTTATCTTCGCTTTCGGGCGTACCCTGAGGTTCAGCAGGTGTTTACAATTTTATATAGTTGTTAAAACGGTTTGCCGTGAGACGTATCTTGCGGCGCACCTTTTATTTAGTATAGGAAATTTTTTCTCAAAAGTCAATGTTTTTCAATGGCTTCCAAAAGCCGGATTGCCCGGTCATATTTTTTAAGCCGCCGGGCCATTTTTTCATCCACCGAATCCAAGCGGGTAGCATCCGAATTATGGTGCAAATCTGCCAGCTTGATCCGGCGGGCCAGAGGGCAGGTGGAAAGTCTTGAAATGTAGTCCATATATTCTTCTGCCGGATTGTGGGTCAAAAGGGTCAGGGCGGTTAAAATATCTTCGTTAAAACCTTCCTGTGCCAAATCCCTGACGGTTATGCCTGTATCCTCGATCACGTCGTGAAGCAGAGCGGTGATGACTGAGTTTTCGTCGGGCATACTTTCTGCCAGATGTATCGGATGATAAATATAGGGAAGTCCCGTTTTGTCAACCTGACCATGGTGGGCATCATAGGCTATTCGCATAGCCTTGCGAGTCATTGGTGTATAGATCATCCTTTAATCCTCTTTTCGGTGATTCCAGATTTCCCGTACAAGTCCTGGAATGGAGAACTTCTTCGATGGGCGGAAACGGCGTCCGTCCAGAAAAACACCTTTGATTTTTATTGTTTTAATCTCTTCCTTCGGAATGGAAAGGATATCCTTATCCAATACGAGGAAATTTGCCTTCTTGCCCGGTGCCAGACTGCCATAGTAATTGTCGTCAAAGGCGCTCCGGGCCGGCCAGATGGTATAGGTTTTTAAAGCTTCTATCGGTGTCAGAGCCTGTTCCGGATTTGGATGGTTGCAGCAGATATGAATGCCTTCAATCGGGTCCGGAATGGTGCAAGGCGCATCGCTGCCGGAGGTGACGAGCAGTCCGGCGTCGATCATATCACGGAGCGGCAAAATCTGTTTTGCCCGGTCGCCGAGAATGGATTCCAGATAGGATTCCGGTTCCTGCGGCCAATCCAGGAATGCGGGCTGAACAGCAATGGTGATACCAAGTTCTGCGGCCTTTTTGATAGCTTCTTTATTCATCAGGTCGCCGTGGATTAAAATGTGTCGTGCATCTTTTCTCGGATAGTCCTTTAATGCAGCTTCATAAGCGTTCAAAGCCTGTTCTACAGCGGCGTCACCGATGGCGTGCATCGTGATCTGCAGCCCGGCCCGGTTGGCTTTAATACAGAAATTGTTGACTTCTTCCTGAGTATATGCCAGGAAACCCTTATTTTCCGGATTATTTGTATAGCCTTCCGACAGAGCGGCATCCTCTGAGCCAAAGCAGCCGTCCAATGCCAGAGAGAAGCAGCCACCGATATGGGTCATTTTCCGTTTCACAACTTTATCCACGTCCATTGTCTGGAAAAAGACGGTAAATTTCTGAGGGAGTGCCCGACGTACAATATTTATTGTATCAATATCGATGTCATTTTTATAGCCGACGCCTTCGACAGTATGGATATACCCAATGCCCTTTTCAGCCAGAGTGTCTGCAGCATCCTGCATACCCTGAAGGAGAGTGATCGGGGAAACCTTCTGTGTAATAAAGTTGACGCCTTTGTAGAAAGCATTTTGATAGAGCCATCCTGTACTGGAATCAAAGCCCGGATCGGACAGGACTTCCAATGGGAAAAGGTCGATCAAAGCCGAGTTTGCCACAGCGGCATGACCGTCATATTTAACGATCAGCAATGGTAAATCGGTCATAGCATCCAGATCTTTCATTTCAGGCAGACGATTTTCTTCGACTGTATGAGCGCTGCATCCATAAGCCGGCAAAAATTTGGCCTTTGGATGGGTATCGGTCCATGCGCGGAGCATTTCTCCCATCTCTTCAAAATTTTTAGCATCACGTACATCAACGGTCGTGCGGAACAGGGCAAAGCTTTCAAAGTGCATATGAGTATCTGAAAAAGCAGGTACAATGGTGTGGCCGTGCATATCAATGGATGGACATTCGGCATAATCTTCCGGAATGCTATCGCCGGTATAGATAATTTTATCATGATCAATAACCATTACTGAAAAACAGTGGTCTTCGTCATCGCAGGAAATAAAATGACCATTGGTTAAAATTTTCATAAAAAATCCCCTTCCTTTTAATCATTATATTTCATTATACTCCAAAAAACTGTTGGGGAAAAGATAGTTTTCATTGACAATTCTTAGGTTTAGGTATTACAATAAACGGTAAGTTAAAAGGAGGAATAGAGACATGAAAAAAATGACAAAAGTAATGAGCATGGCTTTGGCTGCTTCTTTAGTTGTTGCTTCTCTGACAGCCTGCGGCGGTTCTGAGAAAAAAGAAGAAACAAAAGCAGCAGAAACATCTGCATCCGGCGAAACAACAGCCGCAGCCGATGGTGAAGTATTTATGATCGGTGGTATTGGACCTGTAACAGGAAGTGCAGCTTCTTACGGAAACTCTGTAAAACAGGGTGCTGAAATTGCAATTAAAGAAATCAATGCAGCCGGTGGTGTAACAGTTGGTGATAAGACATATACACTGGACATGGTATTTGCTGATGATGAAGCTACAGAAGATAAAGCTATCCAGGCTTATAACTCTGTTATGGACGAGGGCGCTCAGGCAATTCTTGGTTGTGTAACAAGCGGTGCTTGTATTGCAATCACAGATTTAACAGCAGCCGATGGCATCTTACAGATCACACCATCCGGTTCTGCTATGGATTGTACAAAGAACGACAATGCTTTCCGTATCTGCTTTACTGACCCGGCTCAGGGTGTAACAATGGCAGATTTGGCAGCAGAAACACTTGGATATAAGAAAGTTGCTGTTATTTACAATCAGTCTGATGAGTACAGCACAGGTATCAGAGAAGCATTTGAAGAAGAGTTTGCAGCTAAAGGCGGCGAAATCGTTGCAAGTGAAGCTTTCGCAGAAGGCGATGTTGACTTCAATACACAGTTGACAACAATCAAAGGAACAGATGCAGAAGCTATTTTCGTTCCTGCTTACTATCAGGATGCTACATACATCACAAAACAGGCTCAGGATATGGGTATGGAACTTCCATTCCTCGGCAGTGATGGATGGGACGGTGTTCTTGGAACAGTCACAGATGCAGCAACTGTTGAAGGCGCTATCTTCTTAAGCCCATTCTTCGCAGCAGACCCGGCTGAAAACGTATCATCATTCGTAGCAGCTTATGAAGCAGCTTACGGCGCAACACCTGACCAGTTCGCAGCAGATGCTTATGACGGTGTTTACACAATCAAAGCAGCTATGGAACAGGCTGGTTCTGTTGAAAATGCAGACTTAGTTGCAGCTATGACAGAAATTACTGTAGATGGTCTGACAGGTGATGGTATCACATGGACAGCAGAAGGTGAACCAAACAAAGGCAGCAAATTTATCCAGATCGTGGATGGTGCTTACACATTATATGAATAATTTCATCTGACAGGTTTGTGTCGGATTAAAAGAGACGCCGATGTCCCGTGACAGGGATATTGGCGTTTTTCTTCATGGATAATAATAAATGGCTTTATTTTTTTCGTGTTTTCCTGACAAAAATTGGATTTTTACGCATTAATCCTTGCAAGCGAGAAATGATTATATTAAAATATATAGTTAGTTCGGTAATACAAAAAATAGAAAGGTGGAGGGTAATGAGTCTGATTAATAATCTTGTGGAGCAGTTAATCAACGGACTGAGGACAGGGAGTATTTATGCCCTGATTGCCCTGGGGTATACCATGGTTTATGGTATTGCAAAGATGATTAACTTTGCTCATGGAGACATTATTATGGTAGGTGCATACGCACTTTATGTATTCGCGGCATTATTGGGACTTCCAGCGCCGGTATGTATTTTATTGACCATTATTGTCTGTGCGGTTCTCGGAATTCTGGTGGAACGTATTGCGTATAAACCGCTGCGTAATGCGCCGTCGCTGGCCGTACTTATCACAGCGATCGGTGTAAGTTACTTTTTACAGAATGTTGCTTTGATCATATTTAAAGCAACGCCGATTCCTTTTGGTTCGATAATCAAAGTGCCGTCGATAAAAATCGGAGGTATTCACATTTCCGGAATTACAATAGTAACTTTGATCGTAACGGTAATCGCTATGGCAGTTCTGACCTGGTTCATTAATAAAACAAAGGCGGGAAGTGCTATGAGGGCTGTGTCCGAAGATAAAGGTGCAGCTGCCCTGATGGGTATCAATGTAAATAAAACAATTTCTATGACGTTTGCTATTGGCTCGGCCTTAGCGGCGGTGGCCGGTATTCTGTTTATCTGTCAGTATGAGTCTTTATCTCCGACATTGGGTGCTTTGCCGGGTATCAAAGCCTTCGTTGCGGCGGTTCTTGGCGGTATCGGAAGTATTCCGGGAGCCATGCTTGGAGGAATTGTGCTCGGAATTATTGAGAGTTTGTCGAAGGCGTATATTTCTACTCAGCTTGCGGACGCCATTGTTTTCGGTGTGCTTGTTATCGTTTTATTAGTTAAACCGTCCGGTTTGCTTGGTAAGATGAAAGCAGAGAAAGTGTAGGTGGCTGTCGTGAATAAGAAAATTAATAAATCAGTAATTATAAATGTTATTTTGGCGCTTGTTGCCTATGGCGTTGTTATGGCATTAATTTATGGCGGATTGCTTGGACGCCAGGCTATGTCCATTATTATTCCATGTTGTATTAATGTTATGCTGGCGGTTTCTCTTTGTCTGTTGGTTGGTTTCCTTGGGGAACTGACATTGGGGCATGCAGGATTTATGTCGATTGGTGCTTATGCGGGGGCTCTGACGACGAACGCACTGGACCTTCCGCCGCAGATTGAACTTTTGATCGGTCTTTTGGTCGGCGGTATTGTTGCGGCCGTGTTCAGTTTGATCATCGGTCTGCCGGTACTTCGTCTGAAGGGTGATTATCTGGCAATTGTTACACTGGGATTTGGTGAAATCATTAAGTCTGTTATTAACTTTTTAGGTTTTACAGGCGGTGCCAAAGGACTTTCCGGTATCGGAGCCTACAGCAATTATAAAAACTTTACGTTCGTTTATATATTTGTTTTGCTGACGATTCTTGTCATTTCCAATCTGGTAAAATCCAGACATGGCCGTGCCATCTGTGCGGTGCGTGACAATTATATTGCAGCGGAAGCTGTTGGTATTAAAGTCAGCAAGTTTAAAACAATGGCCTTTGTTATCTCTGGTTTCTTTGCCGGAATGGCCGGTGTATTTTATGCCCATAACGTAGGTATTTTGAAACCGGGAAATTTTGACTATAATAAATCCATCGAGATCCTTGTTATGGTCGTACTCGGCGGTATGGGAAATATTAAAGGAGCGATCATTGCGGCCGTTATTTTAACAGCCCTTCCGGAAGTTCTTCGTAGTGCGGCAGATTTCCGTATGCTGCTCTATGCGATCGTGCTGATTGCGATGATGCTCTTTAATAACTCCAAGTTCCGTATGGCGATGATTGAAAAACGAAACCTCAAAAAGGCAATGAGTATTCAGAAGGAGGGCGAATAGGATGGCTTTATTGGAAGTGAAACACCTGGGAATCTCCTTTGGCGGCCTTCGTGCTGTTGATGATTTGAATATGAGTATTGAGCAGGGAAGTCTGGTCGGCCTGATCGGCCCGAATGGTGCAGGTAAGACGACGGCATTTAACCTGCTGACCGGTGTGTATGCACCGAGTGAAGGAACCATCGTATTGGATGGAGAAAATCTTGTCGGAAAGGCACCGACAGAAATCTGTAAGTCGGGTATTGCGAGAACCTTCCAGAATATTCGTCTTTTCTCCCAAATGACTGTGCTGGACAATGTTAAAGTAGCTCTTCACAATCATGTGGAATATAGTCTGGCTGAAAGCTTTTTCCATTTGGGGAAATACTCTAAAAAGGAAAAAGAGATGGATGAGCGGGCTATTGAGATATTAAAGGTATTTGATCTGGATGGACAGGCGGATGTACTGGCATCGAATTTACCTTATGGTAAACAGAGAAAGCTGGAGATTGCCCGTGCACTGGCTACGGAACCAAAACTTTTGCTGTTGGATGAACCGGCGGCCGGTATGAACCCGAATGAAACCCAGGAACTGATGGACACCATTCAGTTGATCCGTGATAAATTCCATATTACCATTCTTCTGATTGAGCATGATATGAAACTGGTATCCGGTATTTGTGAGTATCTTTATGTACTGAACTTCGGTATGGAACTGGCTCACGGAGAACCAACGGATGTTTTAAATGACCCGAAGGTTATCACGGCATATCTGGGCGAGTAGGAGGGCAATGTCATGGCAATGTTAAAAGTTACAGATTTACAAGTATATTATGGTGTTATTCAGGCAATCAAAGGAATCTCTTTCGAGGTTAATGAAGGCGAGGTTATCGCTCTCATTGGTGCCAACGGCGCCGGAAAGACAACCATTTTGCATACAATTACCGGACTGGTTGAGGCCAAAGGCGGAACAGTGGAATTTGAAGGAACGAATATTACCAAAATGCCGGGACATAAAATTGTCACATTGGGTATGGCCCATGTACCGGAAGGACGCCGTGTGTTTGCAGAATTAACGGTTTTGGAAAATTTGAAACTGGGTGCTTATACCCGAAAAGATAAAAATGAAATCGAAGCGTCTCTGCAGATGGTTTACAAACGTTTCCCACGTTTGGAAGAACGTAAGAACCAGCTGGCCGGAACTTTATCCGGCGGTGAGCAGCAGATGCTGGCCATGGGCCGTGCGCTTATGTCCCATCCAAAGATCATCCTTATGGATGAGCCATCTATGGGTTTGTCTCCGATTTTCGTTAATGAGATTTTTGATATTATAAAAGAAGTCAGTGCCAGCGGAACCACCGTTCTTCTGGTTGAACAGAATGCGAAAAAGGCCCTGAGCATTGCGGACAGAGCATATGTACTGGAAACAGGTAAGATCGTTCTTGAAGGGGATGCAAAGGAACTGATGAATGATGAATCGGTGAAGAAGGCATATCTGGGTGAATAGGAGGGATTCACATGAGCCATACAGTTATTACCATTGCACGTCAGTATGGAAGCGGCGGAAAAACCGTCGGTAAAATGCTGGCGGAGGATTTGGGGATTCATTTTTATGACCGTGAAATTATCCGGTTAGCATCTGACGAAAGCGGAATCAGCGAGCAGCTTTTTGGTGCAGCGGACGAGGCACCAAAGTCCGGAATTTTAGGACGGATTGCTAAGAAGGTTTATACCGGAGAGGTACTTCCGCCGGACAGTGATGATTTTGTTTCTACAGATAATTTATTTAATTATCAGGCGAAGATCATTAAGCAGATTGCAGAAGAGGAATCCTGTGTGATCATCGGACGTTGTGCAGATTTTGTCTTGAAAGACTATGATAATGTGATCAGTGTCTTTGTTCATGGTCCGTTTGATTTCTGTCTGGAACAGGCGATGAAGAAATTCAGTAAGACCGAAGATGAAATGCGTCGGTTTATCCAGAAAAAAGATAAATACCGGGGAGACTATTACAAATATCATACCGGTCAGGAATGGTACGATGCCCGGAATTACGATCTGTGCCTCGACAGCAGCAAACTTGGTTTCGAGGGCTGTGTGGAAGCTATTAAAGCTTACATGGAAGTCCGGGGATTATCTATTAAATAATCAGTTAATAAACGATTGTTCAGCCGTCATTATATTATAATGGCGGCTGTTTTCATATCTGAAACCTGTACCGGAACCCAAATCTAAACTTTTTGTGAAATTTCTGACGCGTGTTGAAATGTAACTTTAAACGTTTTATAATTGAAATATTAACATGAGGCAGGAGGCGAATACATGGAAGCTTATGTAAAGCTGGAAAATGTAACGAAGATTTACCGCATGGGTGAGATTGAGATCCGTGCGGCAGATGGCATAGATTTTGAGATCATGAAAGGTGAATTTGTTGTTATTGTCGGTCCCAGCGGTGCCGGAAAAACAACGGTTTTAAACGTTTTGGGAGGTATGGATACGGCGACCAGCGGTTCCATATGGGTAGATGGTAAAGACATTTCCAAATATCACCCGAGGGCGCTGACAGGGTATCGGCGGGATGATATTGGATTTGTGTTCCAGTTTTATAATCTGATTTCGAATCTGACAGCCCTTGAAAATGTGGAACTGGCTCTGCAGATTTGCCGGGATCCTCTGAGTGCGAGAAGTGTTTTAAAGGATGTGGGGCTGGGTGACCGGATGAAGAATTTTCCGGCCCAGTTGTCCGGTGGTGAACAGCAGAGGGTGTCCATAGCACGGGCCCTGGCCAAAAATCCGAAATTACTGCTTTGCGATGAGCCGACAGGCGCTTTGGATTACAACACAGGTAAAGCCATATTGAAATTGCTCCAGGATATGTGTCGGGAACGGGGGATGACGGTCATCGTCATAACTCACAATTCGGCAATTGCACCGATGGCGGACCGGGTCATCAAGATAAAAAACGGAAAAGTCTCCGGAATGACAGTGAACGAGAATCCGGTATCTGTGGAAACAATTGAATGGTAATGGAGAGTGCTTATGAGAAAGAAGGCATTGGCGAAGGATTTTCGTATGGAGATTCGGAATAGTCTGAATCGATTTTTATCAATATTTTTTATTGTTGCGCTTGGCGTCGCCTTTTTTGCAGGCATTCGGGCTTCGGAGCCGGATATGCGGTATTCGGGAGATGCCTATTTTGATGCACACAATATGATGGATATGAAGATATTAAGTACCCTCGGACTGACGGAAGATGATATCGAGGCGATTCAGGCCGTCGAGGGTGTGGAAAAGGTTGAGCCGGGATATATGATTGATGTTCTCGCCTTAATGGGTGAGAGTGAACGGGTCATTCATGTGGAGTCCCTGCCGGAGACGATGAATCAGGTCGATGTGGCTGAGGGACGGCTGCCGGAAAAGAAAGGCGAATGTATCATTGATATGGACGGGGCAAAATCCTATGGTATCCAGGTTGGTGATACGCTGACATTTTTATCAGGAACGGATAAGGAGCTTTCAGAAAATTTAGCGACGGAAGTGTATACGGTGGTCGGAACCTGTTCCAGTCCGATGTACATATCCTTTAACCGGGGAAGCACAAATATCGGCAGCGGTGAAATCGACATGTTTGTTTATGTGACTGATGAAAGCTTTGACCAGGAGGTCTATTCTCAGGCATATGTGACCGTGGAAGGTGCGAAAGATGCAACGGCATTTACGGACAGCTATACGGAAATCGTTGATAAAGTTAAAGAAAATGTAGAAGGCATTTCGGATGTCCGCTGTGATATTCGTTACGCTGAGATCATGGATGAGGCCAATGAAAAGATTGCAGAGGCCGAGTCTGAACTGAAAGAAGCAAAAGAAGAAGCCGAATCCGAACTGGCCGAGGCCGAGCAGGAATTAAAAGACGGCGAAGCGGAGTTGGCCGATGGCAAGGCGGAACTGGCATCATCGGAAAATGATATACAGGAAGCAAAAAATAAGCTGTATGACAGCCGGACAACGTTGGATGACGGATGGAATCAGTATAACAGCGGGAAGGCTCAGATGGAGTCGGGCAAGGCGGCGTTAGCAGAAGCAGAAAAGACCCTGGAGGAAAATGAGGCTAAACTGGTTGATGGTGAGGCCCAGATTGCAGAGGCCGAAAAAACCCTTTCCGAAAAGGATAGTGAGTTGGCGGCGGCGGAACAGGGACTAGCCGATGCCAAAGCCCTGATTGC
Organism: uncultured Lachnospiraceae bacterium; assembly: GCA_958405355.1. GTDB lineage: Bacteria > Bacillota > Clostridia > Lachnospirales > Lachnospiraceae > Frisingicoccus. The sequence goes on along the minus strand of CATYEA010000027.1, from coordinate 2,044 downwards.
CGGATTGGCGACAGGATGGCAGCAGTACCAGGGCGGTATGTCCGGCCTGGAAACCTTGAAAAACCAGTTGGCTCAGTTGGAGAAACTGATCGGTGTGGGTATGGCGACGCCGGAACAGATGGCTCAGGCGGAACAGCTTCGGGCAGCGGTGGCCCAGACAGAGGCCCAGATGGCGGAAGCGAAGGCAAATCTGGATGCCATGGAGACTATGCGGCCGGCGGCTGAAGAAGCTCTGGAGCATGAAGCGGAGATTACGGCCGGACGGGCAGAGCTTGAGGCCGGAAAGACCGAGTTGGAAGCTAAGAAGGCTGAGCTTGCTGAGGGCCGGAAGCAGCTTGAGTCTGGGAAAGAAGAACTGGAGAAGCAGAAAACCACACTGGCGGAAGCCGAAAAAACTTTGGCGGATTCTTATAATCAGTTGACCAGCGGAGAGAGTGCTTATACCAGTGGCTGGAGCCAGGTGAACGACGGCGAAGCCCAAATTGCGGAGGCCTATGCGACCATCGCCGAAAATGAACAGAAATTGGCGGATGGCTGGGAAGAATACGAAAAAGGTAAAAAAGAAGCAGAGGAAAAGATTTCCGATGCGGAAATTAAAATACAGGATGCGAAAAATGAAATCGATGGTATTGATAAGCCATCCTGGTATGTGAACGATAGAGACAGTAATTCGGACTACAGTGGTTATTCGGACAATGCAGACCGTATGCGGGCTATTGGTTCGGTATTCCCTGTGCTGTTTTTCCTTGTGGCTGCTCTTGTCAGCCTGACGACAATGACCCGTATGGTGGAAGAACAGCGGATTCAGATCGGTACCTTAAAGGCGCTGGGTTACAGCAAATTCTGGATTGCTGTCAAATATGTAGGCTATGCCCTGGCTGCAACGCTGGGAGGGTCTGTCCTCGGCGTATTATTTGGCCAGAAGGTATTTCCATATATTATCGTTACGGCATATAAGATTATGTATGTACATATTCCGGATGTAGTCATTCCGTATGATATGGGTTATGCTTTGGCCGCATCGGGGGCAGCGATTTTATGCACAATGGTCGCAACGATCAGCGCATGTTACCGGGCATTACAGGCACAGCCGGCAGAATTGATGCGTCCGGAGGCGCCGAAGATCGGTAAGCGGGTGTTCCTGGAACATATTCCTTGGATCTGGGGAAATCTGAATTTTACCTGGAAGTCAACTGTACGGAATCTTTTGCGGTATAAGAAACGATTCTTTATGACAATATTTGGTATCGGGGGCTGTATGGCTCTGATGATCGTCGGATATGGTCTGAAGGATTCCATTATGGATATTGCCAGATTACAGTACCGTAAAATTCAGGTATATGATTTGATGGCTGTCGTTGACGGTGACATTGATGCGGAAGAAAAGGCCCTGGTGGATGAAGAGCTTGAATCCGATAAACGGATCAGTTCTTATATGGATGGTTATATGCGTCTGTCAGAGGTGACCTTTGAAAACGAGAAAAAAGATGTTTATCTTTATATTCCATCCGGTTTGGAAAAACTGGATCAGTTTGTAACCTTTAATGACCGGGTATCCGGTGATACATGGTATATGACGGAAGATAGTGCCATATTGACGGAAAAGGCTGCAAGAGATATGGGCGTTTCTGTAGGCAACGAGATTCAGATTGAACTGGAAGATGATGAAAAAATCACGGTAACGGTAACGGATATCTGTGAAAATTATTTATCTCATTACATTTATGTGGCGCCTCAGCTCTATGAAAAGCTGACGGGTAAGGCGCCGTCGTACAATTGTGTTTTTGCGGATTTAAAAGAAGAATACGAAGACGAGCTGACCCAGGTGGGTGAGGAACTTCTGAAAAATGACAGTATATTGACCGTATCTTATACAAACAATATGGAAAGCCAGATTGAAGATATGCTGGGTGTTCTGGACAGCGTTATTGTCGTTTTGATTATTTCGGCGGGCATGCTGGCCTTTGTCGTACTTTACAATCTGAACAATATTAATATCAATGAACGTAAGCGGGAATTGGCAACATTAAAGGTTCTTGGTTTT
>CATYEA010000026.1 GCA_958405355.1 uncultured Lachnospiraceae bacterium | reverse complement strand
CTTCTCCATCATAAAAAATGCTGTCCCGCATTTTCGTCAGAGTAACTTTTGTCTCCGCTGTGGTCTCTCCAAGCAGCCCGGCAATCTCCTGAGCTACCATCATCTGTTTATCAATGACCTTCTGTGCAATATCCATAGCATCTCTGCGCATACGGTCATGCTGCTCACGGATTTTTTCCTCCGCAGTTACATTTCTCAAAATTCCGAGAGCACAATTCATATCCCGAATATAAATAATATTCTGCATCGTAACCAGATTATATTTCTCATAGGTCACTTTTTTATTCATAATGCTGCGCTTTTCCCGGAAAACCTGCTCAAAATCCACCGGATCAAGAATATTTGCCAGCGGCATACGATAAGCTTCCTCCGCCGAAATATTAAACATCACTTCCGCCGCATTATTAAATTGGCGAATCCGCAGTTTTTCATCCACAGTAATGATCAGATTTGGCGTTACTGACAAAATAACTTCTGACATGGACCGGGCCTGCTGATACATATAAGGAATACACAGATTCAACTGTCCTTTATTCTGACAGCGGGCAATGGCCTTATCCCGGCAGGTCTTAAATCCACAGGCACCGCAGTTAAGCTGTTTTTCCGGAGATGCTTTTCCATCCCGGCGAAGCGCTTCCTGAATCTCCTCTTCTGTCGGCATGACTGCCTTGCGTGAGGACTCTGTGAATTCTTTTTTCAGAAGGATACCTTCTTTCATTTTTGCCATATCCTGTGGAAATTCCCGGATAATCTTCTGATTCGTATAAATCCGTGCTTTAAATCGGTCGCTCTCACGTCCTCCGGCCAGTGGGCCGTTGATGCAGCCGCCGACACAGGACGACACCTCAATAAAGCAATTATTGATCTCGCCTTTGCGGATACAATCAAATAATTCTTTCACTGAATCAATGCCATCCACATAAAGCTGTTCGTATTTTCCGAAACCTTTATCCGCCTCCACAGCAGACAAAATACCGCCGCTAACGCCATACAGGCCATTGACCATGGCATTGGTTCCTTCTCTCGGATAAAATTCACACTGGTTCAAATCAATATTTTCTTCATCCAGCCAACTTCGAAGCTCCTGAAAATCCAACACCGCATCCACATAAGTGCCGCGGCATCGTTCCCGAACCGCCTCACGGCCTCTGGCCGTACAGCTTCCTATATATATAACTTTGGCATCCGGGCCGAATTCTTCTTTCAGCATCATACCATGAGCCGTCATCGGCGAAACGACCGGTGCCATATATGGAATCATGTCCGTGTAATATTTTTCGACCAGCTCATTAATGGCCGTACAGGAGGAAGTAATAATATTATTCATCGTTCCTTCCTGAATGAGACGCTCATAAGCCTTCGTCACATGGGCAGCCCCTTCCGCTGTTTCCCGGATATGAGTAAAGCCCAATTTATGTAACGCACCTCTCAGTTGACCCGTACCATTTTCCGTATCTCCAAAAACCCCCAGATATGCAGGGTCCAGTGATGCGACCGTCACATGGCCTTCCTGAATATATTTCTTTGCTCTCTTCAGATCACTGACATAAATAATCGCATCCTGTGGACAGGCTTCCAGACATCGTCCGCACAAAACGCATTCATCAGCCACGTAAAGAGCATGCTCATTCTTTACACGAATGGCTTTTACCGGGCATATCCGTACGCATTTATAACAGTCCTTGCATTTTGCCGTCTTGAATCCAATTGCTGCCACTAATTAACCCTCCTGAGTACCTCATCTGCAAAAAATGTATCTACAGTTTCCGGTGAAACGGAAAACAATTCTTCATCAATCTTTACACATACACCCTTTTCACACTCGCCGGTGCAGAAAGAGCCATTTAATTCAATCTTGGAAGCCAGATTATTTTCCTGAATTTTTTTCTGAAGTCCCTGAATGACACTTCTGGAACCCTTCAGATGACAGGAGCTGCCTATGCAAATTGTGATTACCATGAAATAACCTCCTTAATTTCTTTTCTTAATTTTATTATAGAGTATTTATTTGTTCTGTCCAGAATTTTTCAATAATTTTCTCAACAGAATCCTTGCTTAATTTCTGGAAAGGAATCCATTCCCGAGGAAAAAGCCGCTGATAGCTGCCATAATTAAACCGCTCATCCAACAGGGCAATGACACCCTGATCTTCCTCAGAACGAATGACACGGCCCCCGGCCTGAAGTACCTTGTTCATTCCCGGAAAAAGATAGGCGTAATCAAATCCCCGGCCCTTTCTTTCATCGAAATAGGTCTTTAAAAGTTCTCTCTCACTGCCAATTCCCGGAAGGCCGGTGCCAACAATGATTACTCCGATCAACCGGTCTGCTTTTAAATCGATTCCTTCGGAAAATATACCGCCAAGTACACCAAAACCAAGAATCGTCTCATGGGGCTTCTCTTTAAAATTTTCAAGGAAGGCCCGCCGTTCATCCTCGTTCATACCGCTTTCCTGTCGGAACACCTGCAGACCGTGTCCCGCTTTCGGCATTTCCCTCTCAGTAAACACCTCAAACACCTTGTCCATAAAAGCATAAGACGGACAAAATACCAGATAATTGCCGTTTTTTCCCCGAATGATTTTCCGTATATACTCGGCAATCCGCTCATATTGCTCTTGATTTCTGGCCGTATAACGGCTGCTTACATCTCCGACCGTAAAAATTAATCGTTTCTCAGGCTTGAAGGGCGAATCCACGTACATTTCATAATCTGCTTCCGGTTTTCCGCTCAATAAATCTTTGTAATACTGAACAGGCAAAAGGGTTGCTGAGAAAAAGATACAGCTGCGGCTCATGCCAATCCGCTCACTTAAATTTCCCGACGGATCGACACAAAACATTTTTATCATGGCTTCGCCGCCATCCCCTTCGGTATAAATTAAATATTTTTCATCCAGCAGATCATAGGTATTAATGAAACGCCGGGCTTCAAAATACAGTTCAGTCACCGTCTCCCGAAGTTCCGGCTCCATATCTTCCTGCAGATAGTCTTCCATATCTGAAACCATCCGCATCAAACTTAAAATAAAACTGCCGACTTCCCTGACGATGGCATAGCGGCCGCCCGTTTCTTCCCTTTCTTCCTGAAAATCCTTTATGAACTGACTGCATTTATGAACCTTGCGGGCAATCTTCGGCCTCAGGGGCTTTATCTTTCGATAGACCTTATCAAAATCTTTCCGATAGAGGGCTGCACTGTACATTTCCCGTGCCCGGTCCACCAGATTATGAGCCTCATCCACAAGAAATACCATATTTGCGGCGGTATCCGTAAAAAAGCGTTTCAGATAAACGACCGGATCAAACACATAATTATAATCACATATGATCACATCGCACCAGAGAGACACATCCAATTGGAATTCAAAAGGGCAGACCCGATGCTTTTGGGCATAACCAAGAATACATTCCCGATCGATTCCGTCCTCCTGATTAATGATATCAAACACGGCCTCATTTACCCGGTCAAAATGCCCCTTGGCACGCTCACAAAATTCCGGCTGGCACAGACATTCTTCCAGAGGACAGATTTTCTCTTTCGCTGTCAGAGTAATAAACTTCATTCTCAAATCTTTTTCCCGCAGCAGCTTCCCCGTATCCTCCGCCACCGTTCGGGTAATTGTTTTCGCTGTCAAATAGAATATCCGACTGCATTTTCCCTCATCCATGGCCTTAATTGAAGGAAACAGTGTCCCCAGTGTTTTCCCTGTTCCTGTCGGTGCCTGGATGAAAATATTCTTTCCCTCATCGATGGAACGGTAGACCCCGTTCATCATCCGTTTCTGGCTGAGCCGATATTCAAAAGGAAATGCCAGTGTATGAATGGACGCATTACGCAAAGCCTGCCACTGAATCTGCCATTTGGCCCAGCGGGCATATTGGTAGACCAAATCCTGAAACCAACTTTCCAGTTCCTCCTTCGTCCGCTCGAATTCGAAGGTCTTAATGGCTTCCGTTTCCAAATGAATGTAGGTAATCCGTACCTTAATCTTTTCTAATTCATGGAGATTGGCGTAAATGCAGGCATAACAATCCGCCTGGGCCACATGGAGTATATCCGCCGTTTCAATGGCTTCCAGCTTCGTAAAAGTCCCCTTGATTTCGTCAATCATAATATCCGTTTCATCTGCCGGATTGGTGATGATTCCATCGGCCCGGCCCTCAACCTGAATATCCAAAGATTCGTCAATCTCTATTTTTCGTTTCAGCCCGACTTCTGCCCGGTAATTACTGCCTCCCTCCTTTTGGAGCTTTCTGTGGGCCCGGCTGCCGGCCTGCATGGCATCCACATCCTGCATAGCTCCCATCTTCTGGCTGATATCCCCGTTTCTTAAAATAAATTCCACAAGATTCCTCACGGATACCCGTACTTCCTGCTTCACCTGCATCACCTCCATTCCGTAAAAAATCCTCCCAACAGTCCCACTATTGAGAGGATTCAACTTTTTTATTTGATGTAGTCTTTAAGAAAATGAATCAACGTTTCCATCTCCGAGTCGGTTCCCACTGTAATTCTTAAATAGTTATCGATACGAGGCAAACTGAAATACCGCACATAAATATTTTCTTTCCGCAGCGCTTCGAACAATTCCCTGGCCGGATACTTCGGATGGGTCACAAAAATAAAGTTGGCCCAAGGTTCATTAAACTCAAATCCGAGAGCTTTTAATTCTTTTGCCGCCCAGGTACGGGTACGAATGATTTTTTCAATGCATTCATTAAAATAATCCCTGTCTTTTACTGATTCAGCGCCAAGAACCAAAGACGTCTGATTCATTGTATAGGAATTGAAGGAGTATTTAAAATCATTCAGAGCCTTGATCAATTCCTCATTGCCGATGGCATAGCCAATCCGCATCCCTGCCATAGAACGGGACTTTGAGAAAGTCTGTACGACAAGCAGGTTATCATATTTTTCAATCAATTCCAGAGCAGATTTCCCTCCGAAATCGATATAAGCTTCATCCACAATGACCAGCACATCGCTATTGTGTTTCAGAATATCTTCAACAAACTCCAGGTCCTCATACACAGATGTCGGCGCATTCGGATTCGGAAATACAACGCCGCCATTATCGGCATAGTAATCTTCTTTCCGGATACGGAAATTCTCATCCAGAGCCTTTGTCTCATAAGGAATCTTAAAAGCATCTGCCCACACCGGATAAAAGGAATAGGTAATATCCGGGAAAAATATCGGTCTGTCACTGTTGAAAAAGGTCTGGAAAGCCATGGCCAGCACATCGTCAGAACCTACGCCGACAAATACCTGTTCCGGTTTCACATGATAAAATTCAGCCAAAGTTTCCGTCAGCACACTGGCTGTCGGGTCCGGGTAGAGACGGAACCTGTCTGTTTCCAGGTGTTCTGCCATCTTCACCACACCCGGTGCCGGAGGATAAGGATTCTCATTCGTATTTAATTTAATCATTCCCGGCTTGTTTGGCTGCTCGCCCGGTGTATAAGGCACAACCCGACGCACATAATCTCTCCATGTCTTCATCCGTATCACAACCTCTCTTATTTCAAGTCATTTATTCAGTCAAAATATGTCCCTGCCAAGGCCTTGAAGGCCGGCATAGAACGTTCAATCATCTCATAGGACACGCAATAGGCAATACGCACATAACCCGGACAGCCAAAGCTGGAAGCCGGCACAAGCAGAAGGTGATGTTTCTTTGCCTCAGCGACAAATTCTTTTTCATCGGCCACCGGTGATTTTACAAAAAGGTAAAATGCCCCTTCCGGTTTGACACAATCAAAGCCCAGGTCCGTCAGAGATTTATATAAAAACTTTCTATTCTTATCATAAGCTGCCACATCGGTCTGTTCATTCAGACATTCTTTGATCATCAACTGCTGCAATGACGGCGCATTGACAAAACCCAGAACCCGGTTGGCAATAGCTAAACCTTCCACGAGTCCCTGATAATCATCCACTTCTTTTGGCACGGCCAGGTAGCCGATCCGCTCACCCGGCAGAGAAAGGGACTTGCTAAAGGAATAGCCAATGATACAGTTACGGATATGCTTTGTCATAAACGGTACTTCCACCCCATCATAAGCCAATTCACGATATGGCTCATCAGAAATCACATAGATGGAATGACCGATCCGTTTTTCCGCTTCCGCTAAAATAGCCTGTAATTTATCCAATGTTTCCGCAGAATAAACGACGCCTGTCGGATTATTCGGATTATTGAGAATCAAGGCTTTTGTCTTTTCCGTAATCTTTTCTGCCAGCATTTCCACATTTGGCTGAAATGTCGGCGGATTCGGCGGAATGACAATCAGATTTCCCTGATAGTTATGCACATAGTTGGTGTATTCACCAAAAAACGGTGCAAAACAGATGACTTCATCGCCCGGATCCAGAATGGTTCTTAAAACCACATTTAAGCCCCCGGCGGCTCCCACGGTCATGAGAATTCCTGTCCAGTCAAAGCTTGTCCCAAACCGTTCATTTAACGATGCAGCTACTGCCTCCCGGACCTCTTCATAACCTGCATTGCTCATATATCCATGGACATAAAGCGAATTGTCTCCATCCAAAATCCGTTTCATGGATGTCCGCACAGCTTCCGGCGCCGGAACACTTGGATTTCCCAGACTGAAATCATAAACATTTTCCGCACCTACTTCTCTGGCCATCTCTTTGCCTTCTTCAAACAAGGCACGAATTACCGAATTCCCCTGAACCAACTGTGTCATGCTTTTCGATATCATTTGATTTAACCTTCTTCCTCCATGTTGCTTAACTTGGCGGCCTGGTCTGCTGCGGTCAGGCTGTCAATGACTTCATCCAGATCACCGTTCAGAATATCATCCAGACGATGTAATGTTAATTTAATCCGATGGTCCGTACACCGTCCCTGCGGGAAATTGTAAGTACGGATTTTCTCTGAACGATCACCCGTTCCAACCTGATTTTTACGGTTGGCGGCTTCTTCCTTTTTCTTCTTTTCCAATTCCAGATCATACAGTCTGGACCGAAGAACTTTTAAGCCTTTATCTTTATTCTTTAACTGAGATTTTTCATCCTGACATGAAATAACGATACCCGTCGGAATATGGGTAATACGCACCGCAGAATCGGTTGTGTTTACACACTGTCCACCGTTACCGGATGCACGGAACACATCGATACGTACATCGTTCATATCTAACTGGACATCCACTTCCTCCGCTTCCGGCATGATTGCCACCGTTACTGTAGATGTGTGGATACGTCCACCAGACTCGGTTTCCGGCACACGCTGCACCCGGTGAACACCACTCTCAAATTTTAACCGGGAATATACGCCATTACCGCTGATCATAAATACAACTTCTTTAAAACCGCCGATGCCGCTTTCATTGACACTCATCATATCAATTTTCCAACGCTGTTTTTCTGCATATTTAGAATACATGCGGAACAATTCTGCTGCAAATAATGCCGCCTCATCACCGCCAGCGCCGGCACGAATCTCAACAATAACGTTTTTCTCATCCATCGGGTCCTTAGGAATCAGAAGGATTTTTAACTCTTGCTCGATTTCCCCGATTCGTTTTTTAGACTCAGCCATTTCTTCCTTGGCAAGCTCCCGCATTTCCTCGTCGCTTTCCATCTCCAAAAGCTCCAGGCTGTCTTCTACATTCTGTTTTTCCTGCTTATATTCCGTATATTTTTCTACGATTGGAGACAGGTCATTCTGTTCTTTCATCAGCTTACGAAACCTTGGCTGGTCATTGACCACATCCGGATCATTCAACTCCTCCATTACCTGCTGATAACGGATTAAAATATCATCTAATCTGTCAAACATAATTTTTCCTCCAATTGATTTCTATCTTCTTCCATAGACCACCCGGTCCAAGCCGGCCAAATCCCTGACCGTATGTATATCCCGGAATCCATTTTCTGATAAAATACCCGAAACCGCTTCCGCCTGTTCACAGCCAATCTCAAAAAACAGCCATCCTTCCGAATTTAAATAGGTTTCAGACGCTTCGGTAATTTTTTTATAAAATTCCAGACCTTCATCAGCCCCTTCTAAGGCTAACCGAGGTTCATACTCTCTCACTTCCGGCATAAGTGTTTCGATGACCGCCGCCGGAATATACGGCGGATTGGATACAATGACATCAAACCGGCCGTTCACCTTTTCAAATAAGTCACTCTGCAGCCATAAAATATCATTGGCTCCCCGACCATCTTTCTCCCAGTTTTCCCGGTTAAATATACCATTCATCCGGGCAACTCTTAAAGCCTCTTCCGAAATATCCACACCAACGCCCCGGCCATAACTGCCCAAAGCCATCAGACTGATAAGGATACACCCCGAACCGGTACACATATCCAGAAGTTTACCGCCCCGGATATCCGCTTCCTTAAGAACTGTTTCAACAAGCACCTCTGTATCCTGCCTAGGAATGAGCACAGCTTCATTGACCATAAAATCCAGTCCCATAAATCCGGCCGTGCCTAAAATATACTGCAGCGGATAATGGGTACAGCGGCGTTCCACCGCTTCCTGATACCGCCGTTCCTCCTGCGGATCAGCTTCCGTATCCGCCTGTAAAAGATACTGGGCCCAGTTTAAATCACAAATATATTCTAACAGATACCTTGCTTCCATGGTACTGTTTTCAATTTGATTTTCCAAAAGGCGCTGTTCGCCTTCTTTTAGTAATTGTCTTAATGTCTTCACTCTGTCAATTCCTTCTGAAACTCCCGCCAGTCATAAATAGCTTCAATAGATGCGATTGCCACCTCCAGCATCTCCATATCCGGTTCCTTTGTCGTAAATTTCTGCATCCAGAATCCCGGCTTACTTACCACGCACACCAGCCCGGAATCATGTCGTCCGGCCCACTGAATGATTTCATAGGACACTCCGGCAATCACCGGAACCATCAGGATACGGCAGACGACTTTCAATGCCATGCTTTCTACCGGAAAAATCTGGAAAAAGAGCAAAAAGAACACAATACTCACGAACATGACGATAAATAAAAAGCTCGTACCGCACCGTTTATGGAATCTTGAATACTTCGCCGCATTTTCCGGTGTCAACTCTTCACCATGCTCAATGCAATTAATCGTTTTGTGCTCTGCGCCATGATACATAAAGAGACGCTGTATATCCTTCATTCTCGAAATCAACACAATATAGGCAATAAAGATCAGCACCCGGACAAGTCCCTCAATAACTCCAAGAATCAGACTGGAATCCGTCGCCCGACGGAATATATTCGAAATAAAGAAAGGCAGGACCATAAACAGTCCGATTGACAAGGCCAGTGATAATACCACTGTCAGAGCCATAAACCACTTATCTGAAGCCTTTTCCTTGTCAGAGGACTCCTCGGTTTCTTCATCCTCAAAAAAAGAAGCGGACCAGGTCAGAGTCTGCATTCCCAGAACGAGGGAATCTACAAAAGCAAATGCTCCGCGGATAATCGGAATTCCGGAAACATGAAATCGTTTGCCATAGCTGATATGCTCATCCGACTTCACTTCGATTTCATGGTTCTCCTTACGGACCGCGACCGCATACCGGTCTTTATGGCGCATCATGACACCTTCCATAACGGCCTGACCGCCAATATTTGCATATTTCATAATGTCATACCTCTATACAGAAAACGTGTCACAGGCACGTTTCTCTGCATGCTATTGCATAGAAAAATAGGTTGAGATTTTAAAAAAACCTCAACCTTACCTGTAACATTCCTCTTATTCCTGAGTAATACCATACTTACGATTGAATTTATCAATACGGCCACGAGCTGCAACAGCTTTCTGCTGACCTGTATAGAAAGAATGGCATTTAGAACAAATTTCTACGTGAATTTCTGGTTTTGTTGAACCGGTTACAAATTCATTACCGCAGTTGCAAGTTACTTTTGCCTGATAATATTTTGGATGAATTCCTTCTCTCATGTTTTTCACCTCGCTCAAACTTTCTTATTATAAATTATAAAACTGACGAATCAATTTTGTTCATTATAAAAACAGCTTTTTTATTATAGCATGGTTGAGAAATGCTTTCAAGCTTTTTTTCAAAAATCTTCGACGAAAAATCACTGCAAAAATATTTCATTAAAATATCTTCGTCCGCTTCATCATCGAAACGAAAGCTTTATTATCCTCGGTATGCATGAACATATCAAGAATCCGCTCCAGGGCCTCATCAGATTTCATGCCATTCAGGGCCTTGCGCATCGCATAGGATGCATCCAGTTCCTCCTTCGATAAAAGCAGTTCTTCCCGACGTGTTCCTGAACGGGCAATATCCACCGCTGGGAAAATCCGTTTTTCTGAAAGTTTCCGGTCAAGCACCAATTCCATATTGCCAGTTCCTTTAAACTCTTCGAAAACAACATCATCCATCTTACTTCCGGTTTCCACAAGGGCTGTTGCAAGCACTGTCAGGCTTCCTCCCTCCCGCATATTCCGGGCTGCACCAAAAAACTTCTTTGGCATATACAGCGCTGCCGGATCAAGACCGCCGGACAATGTTCGTCCACTCGGCGGAACTGTCAGGTTATACGCCCGGGCCAGTCGGGTAATACTGTCCAGAAGAATGATAACATCCTTTTTATGTTCTACGAGACGTTTCGCCCGCTCAAGTACCATCTCTGATACACGTTTGTGATGTTCCGGTAATTCATCAAATGTCGAATAAATAACTTCTACATTTTTACCGATAATAGACTCCCGAATATCCGTGACTTCCTCCGGCCGCTCATCAATCAATAAGATAATCAGATTTATATCCGGATGATTTGTCGTTACCGCTTTTGCAATCTGCTTTAACAGAGTCGTCTTTCCTGTTTTTGGCGGCGCCACAATCATACCACGCTGCCCCTTGCCAATCGGAGATACCAGATCCATAATCCGCATCGGAACGCTGGAACGTACCGTTTCAAGCCGGATTCTGTCATCCGGAAAAATCGGTGTCATATCTTCGAAATTCATACGCCGGGTCGCTTCTCCCGGATGAAATCCATTGACAGATTTCACATATAACAGCGCGCTAAACTTCTCATTCTGGGTCTTTACCCGGATATTTCCTGCGATAATATCACCGGTCTTCATATTAAAACGGCGAATCTGCGCCGGCGAAACATAAACGTCATTCGGCCCCGGCAGATAATTTTCACACCGGATAAATCCATACCCATCAGATAGGACCTCTAAAATACCATGGGCTATCTGACCACTGTCCAGTGCTTCAAGCGAACTGTCCATACGCATATCTTCCCCATCTGCGGCCGGCTCCGGTGAATGTTCGGTTTTCTTTTCTTCACGGACCTCCTCTGCTGCCGGACGTTTTTTCTCTATACGGACTTCGCTTTTTTCCCGATGTTCTCTCTCCTCACGGACTTCACTTTTTTCTTTATTATATTTTTCTTCCAGTTCGCCCATAAGCTGAACCAGTTGTGCTTTTCTCATTGTGGATACATTTTTTACACCCTGCGATTTTGCCAGTTCTTTTAATTGAACCAGCGACAAAGTTGCGTACTTTTCGTTCATAAGTATCCTCCTTAAATTATGTACATATTGTTTCTATTTTCTGGGAAAATTAAGATTAGATGCGCCCACAGATACCTTCATTATACACTAAAATATCAATAAATAAAGGAAAATCTTTCGCAATTTTCGACTTTTCAATACGAATCAATACACGATGTACTATTTAATACTTTGTTTTACATTTTTTTCAATTTTATTCCATTAAAGTATTGAATTTCCAAAAAAACTATAATATAATTGCACTAAAATTCAACACATACTATTCAAGGAGGAAAAATCTTATGTCTTATACTGACAGCATCATTGAAAGTGTTATCAAAAAGAACCCAAATGAACCAGAATTCATCCAGGCTGTTACAGAAGTTATGAATTCCCTGAAACTGGTCGTAGACAACGAACCAAAATACCAGGACGCATCCCTTCTGGAACGTATCGTAGAACCAGAACGAGTTATTATGTTCCGTGTTCCATGGGTAGATGATAACGGCAAAGTTCAGGTAAACCGTGGTTACCGTGTACAGTTCAACAGCGCAATCGGACCATACAAGGGCGGACTTCGTTTCCATCCATCCGTAAACCTGAGCATCATCAAATTCCTTGGTTTTGAACAGATTTTCAAAAACTCTCTGACAGGTCTCCCAATCGGCGGCGGCAAAGGTGGTTCCGACTTCGATCCAAAGGGTAAATCTGACCGCGAAGTTATGGCTTTCTGCCAGAGCTTTATGACAGAGCTGTGCCGTCATATCGGTGCTGATACAGATGTTCCAGCCGGTGATATCGGCGTTGGCGGACGTGAGATTGGCTTCCTCTATGGACAGTACAAACGTATCCGTAACCTTTCCGAAGGTGTTCTCACAGGTAAAGGTCTGACCTATGGCGGTTCCCTGGCTCGTACAGAAGCTACCGGTTATGGTCTCGTTTATCTCGTAGACGAATTATTAAAGTGCAAAGGCGATACATTAGAAGGCAAAACAGTTGCTGTTTCCGGTGCTGGTAACGTAGCTATTTACGCTACTGAAAAAGCTACTCAGCTCGGCGCTAAAGTTGTTACCCTCAGCGATTCCAACGGATGGATTTACGACGAAAACGGTATCGACCTTGATCTTGTCAAAGATATTAAAGAAGTACGTCGCGGACGTATCAAAGAATATGTTGAAAAACATCCGGAAGCAGTATACCATGAAGGTACAGGCGTATGGACTGTTCCTTGTGATGTTGCTCTGCCATGTGCAACACAGAACGAACTTCATCTGGATGACGCAAAAGCTCTTGTTGCCAACGGCTGCAAAGTTGTCGCTGAAGGCGCTAACATGCCTACAACTCTTGAAGCTACTGAATACCTTCAGGCCAACAAGATTTACTTCGTTCCTGGTAAAGCTTCCAATGCCGGCGGTGTTGCTACTTCCGCACTGGAAATGTCCCAGAACAGCATGCGTTTGAGCTGGAGCTTCGAAGAAGTTGACGAAAAACTCCGTGGCATCATGGTAAACATCTTCCACAACATCGATGACGCTGCTAAAGCTTACGGCGTAGAAGATGACTTCGTAGCTGGTGCAAACATTGCCGGATTCAAGAAGGTTGCTGACGCTATGCTCGCACAGGGTGTTTGCTAATTTAGTTACACATTTCTAAAAAATAAAGCCATGACTACCGATTGATTAGGTGATTCACCCAAGTCGGTATCATGGCTTTTTTATCTTTCGTATATTCATTTTACTCTATCCTTTGTAACTTACTGCATGCACACAGCTACATTTTCTTAATAAAATCATCAATAGACACTGCTTTTGCTGCCAACAATAACCATTTCATCAGTACATCCTCATCCTTCTGATGCTGAATCTGCTTCTCCACTTCTTCCGGTACTGCTCCCAAACTTGCCAGCAATTCCAAAACAGCATCCGCACGTCCTTCTGCGCGTCCTTCTGCACGTCCCTCTGCACGCCCTTCTGCTCTGGCTACATTTCTCTCTTCCAGCTCACGCATAAATTTCATACCTACCGCCTCGCTCTTCTTCGCCTCATTTACCCGTTTATGAATACGCTGAATACGTTCACTGCCCGTCTCAGCCGCAGCCCTATCTGTTGTATTTTCCATATAATGGAGAAATTCAACCAATTCACCGGAAACTTCATCGTCATTCTTTCCCCGGGTATTCAAAAAAATCCGTCCGGTATGTACTTTGAGCTTCCATATCATAGACAATTCCTTCTTCGGATATGGAAAACACATCCATTCGAATAGATTTTGCCAGAGGCGATACTCGATGCTCCTTTTCTGTCTGTGGCGGAGAAAACAAATGGATATCCTGCCCCAAAATAATGCTCAAAGCATCCTGATTAGCCTCCGGGTCATCCATGACTTCCGCAAATAAAAAACGGTCTATAAGGTTTAAATCTTTCAATGCTTTCTTTTCTTCCATGCACATTGCTCCATTATTTTATCATAGTTTTAATCGTTTAAACAGTGGATTTTTTCCTGACCAGGATTTAGGAATTTCTTTACGGGCTTCTGAAATGAATTGCCCGATAGTTTTATTATAAAATGAAGTCCGATGGCATATCAACAATAATCCATCGGACTTCTTCGAGAGAAAATAACATTTTTTTATTTGATTTTTAAAATTCTTTCATGACAATTAAATATCCCATAAATATTCCCTGGCCAGCTTTATTCCATTTCTTCTAATGGGCTCGTTCATTCTAACCCAAGGCATATTCCTATTTGCCATT
>CATYEA010000025.1 GCA_958405355.1 uncultured Lachnospiraceae bacterium | reverse complement strand
GCAGAGCAGCTGATTTGTAATCAGCAGGTTATCGGTTCGAGTCCGATCATCGGCTATTATGGATGGATTCCCGAGTGGCCAAAGGGGGCAGACTGTAAATCTGTTGTCGACGACTTCGAAGGTTCGAATCCTTCTCCATCCATTTATTCAATTTAATATCGCGGGGTGGAGCAGTTCGGTAGCTCGTCGGGCTCATAACCCGAAGGTCGTAGGTTCAAATCCTGCCCCCGCAACTTCTAAATATGGTGGCCTGAATGTGGCAAAGCCCAAATTTATTCGCCCAGATAGCTCAGTCGGTAGAGCAGAGGACTGAAAATCCTCGTGTCACTGGTTCGATTCCGGTTCTGGGCACTTATCAGAAAACAACATAATGTTGGCTGATATGGGGTATTAGCTCAGTCGGTAGAGCACTTGACTTTTAATCAAGTTGTCCGGGGTTCGAATCCCCGATGCCTCATCAAATGAAAAGTCCAATTGCATTTTATGCGATTGGGCTTTTTTATTCTATAAGAATATGTTAGAATGAGAAAATGACAGCAAGGGGTGATTGAGATAAATAAAAATTTAAAGATGTTTATTAAATATGGATTATGTATCGCCGTTCTGGTTTTGGTGGTCATTCGTTTTGATAAAGTAGTTTTATGGATGAGCCGTCTTTGGAGTGTTGCATTTCCGTTGATTTTAGGATGCTTGTTTGCCTATGTATTGAATATAATTATGAAGGCATTGGAAAATCATTGGTTTCCGATTACGAACAGTAAAGCAGCTATACGGGCCCGCAGAGGTGTTTGTGTTTTCTTGTCCATATTTTTGGTTTTTGGAGCCATAGTTTTAATCATACGGATTGTACTTCCGGAATTGGTAGAGGCTTTTTCTGTAATGGCGGATGAAATACCGGTTTATTTTGAAAAGGTCCAGGATTGGATCGTGGCCAATGGAGAAATGTTTCCGTCTTTAGCAGAACAGATCGGAGCTATGGAAATAAACTGGCAGGAAATGTTCAATAAGGTGTTTACTTATGTGACAAGTGGCTTCAGTTCCATGTTGAATTCTGCTTTTGTATTTATTTCACAGCTTTTAAGTTCGGTTGTAAATATAACGATTGCAACGATTTTTGCCATATATATTTTGATGAATAAAGAGAAGCTTCAGGCTCAGGCGAAAACTTTGCAGAAGGTTTATATGAAAAAGACTCATATGAAGCGTATCAATCATATAATTTATACGGCCAATGAAAGTTTTACAAATTTTATTACCGGACAGTGTGTGGAAGCTGTTATTTTGGGTATTTTATGTACTGTGGGGATGTTGATTTTACGTTTCCCCTATGCGCCAATGGTAGGAACTTTTATTGGCGCTACGGCATTAATACCGATGGTAGGCGCGTATATCGGTGCTGTTGTAGGCGCATTTATGATTTTTACGGTATCACCGCTTCAAGCCGTAGGATTTATTGTATTTATAGTCATTCTTCAACAGCTTGAAGGAAATTTAATTTATCCGAAGGTTGTGGGAGCCTCTATTGGTTTGCCTGGAATATGGGTATTGGCTGCAGTGACAATCGGCGGAGGACTTGGAGGAATTCCGGGAATGTTGATCGGTGTTCCATTGACGGCTACAATTTATCGTTTAATATGTCTGGATGTTCAGGAAAGAACCCGGCATGAGGATATATCAATAGACAGTAAGGAAGCAGAGGAGTAGAGTATGAGAAAGACAAAAATTATATGTACACTCGGACCGGCATCTGAAAGTGAAGATGTTTTAAGAAAATTAATGGTTGAAGGAATGGATGTTGCACGGTTTAATTTTTCCCATGGAACTCATGAAGAACAGTTGGAAAAATTAAATCGGGTGAAGCGTTTGAGAGAGGAATTAAATCTTCCTGTGGCAGCGCTGCTTGATACAAAAGGACCTGAAATCCGATTAAAGACCTTTGAAAATGGAAAAGCTGAGTTGAAAAGAGGCAGTAAATTTACTTTAACTACCCGGGAAGTTGTTGGAAATTCTGAAATTGTTTCCATTACTTATCAGGATTTACCAAAGGATGTCAAAGCCGGCGGACGAATCTTATTGGATGACGGCTTGATCGAGCTTTATATCGATGAGGTAGAAGATACGGAGATTCATTGTACGGTTGTTAATGCTGGTGTGATTTCGAATCAGAAAGGTGTTAATGTGCCGGATACTGTGTTATCTATGCCGTTTATCAGCCAGAGAGATTATGATGATATTTGTTTCGGTATCGAGAATGGTTTTGATTTTATTGCAGCATCTTTTACACGGACAGCCGAGGATATTTTGGAAATCCGTAAAATTCTGGAAGAGAAGAACTGTAATACTATTAATATTATTGCAAAAATTGAAAACATGCAGGGTGTACAGAATATCAATGAAATTATTCGTGTATCCGATGGAATCATGGTGGCCCGTGGTGATATGGGTGTAGAAATTCCGATGGAGGAAGTTCCTGTATTGCAGAAAAAGATTATTCGCAAAGTATATCAGGCAGGTAAGCAGGTTATCACGGCCACTCAGATGTTGGATTCAATGATGAAGAATCCGCGGCCGACCCGTGCCGAGGCAACGGACGTTGCCAATGCGATCTACGATGGCACCAGTGCGATCATGCTTTCCGGTGAAACGGCTGCCGGAGCTTATCCGGTGGAAGCTGTGCAGACAATGGTTAAAATCGCAGAACGGACGGAAATTGATATTAATTATCGCCGTCGTTTTTCTGAGATGGGAACAGAAGCAATCACCGATGTGACAAATGCGATTTCTCATGCAACCTGTACAACAGGTATGGACTTGAATGCAGCGGCAATTATCACGGTAAGTAAATCGGGAAGAACAGCCCGGATGATTTCAAAATTCCGGCCGACTTGTCCGATTATTGCCTGTACAATGTCACCGAGCGTATGGCGTCAGTTGAATTTGTCCTGGGGAGTTCAGCCTTTGATCATTGAGGAGAAGGGAACAACGGATGATTTATTTGAAACGGCCGTTGAGGAAGCTCAGAAAAAAGGATATGTGAAGCAAGGTGATGTTACGGTTATTACAGCAGGTGTTCCGCTGGGCGTTTCCGGTACGACAAATATGTTAAAGGTTCAGGTTGTCGGACATATTTTGGCCAATGGTGAAGGTATTAATAAACAGAAGGTTCATGGACGTTTATGTGTATGCCACTCCGAAAAGGAATTAATTCAGAATTATCAGCCAGGAGATATTGTTGTTACGAAAGATACAAATAACCATATGTTAAAACAGTTGAGAACAGCTTCGGGTATTGTTATCGAAAAATCCAGCCTGGATGCACATGCAGTTACGGTTGGCCTTAGCCTGGATATTCCAGTATTGATCAATGTCAAAAATGCAACGGATATATTAAAGAATGGTGTGTTTGTAAATCTTGACTGTGAAAATGGCGTGATTGTAGCAGATTAAATTAAAAAGAGTACCGTTTTCCGATTTTAAAAATTCAGGAAATGGTACTCTTGTTATTTTAAAAATTAATTTTCAGCATATTTTACAGCAAGCTGCGCACAGTAGGAGATGATTTCCATACAGTTCTTTTTGCGTGGCTTTGAATCAAATTCGCCAAATGGCTGGGACATTTCCCGGCAGATCAGAGTACCGTATTGGTCTTCAATCTCATTGATCATTTTTCCGAATACAGGGTAAATATCTCCCTGGAGATGTTTGATCCGTGCTCCCATTTCTTCCTTTGGACCAAATGGATCGCGGCGTCCTTTAACAGTTCCAAGAGCCATGACAGAGCCTGTGATGGCACCGCATATATTTTTTGTGTGACCGATACCGCCGCCAAAACCGGTGGCCATGCAAAGAATGTCTTCCGACAATTCAACATCGTATATATCCATAAATGTTCTCAGAACACATTCCGCACAATTTAATCCCTGGCGGAAATATCCGCGGCTGATTTCATCGGCCAATGCCATCTTTTCTTCTAAAGTTTTGTTTTTTGCAATTTCTTTTTCCATAAGTAGAGCCCCCTAATGTAATCTAAAAATATTATACAATATTTATAAATATATATCCACAGATTACAAAAATTTATGAAATACTTAACTTGTATTTTCAGGCTGTGTATATTAGAATAGTAAAAACATTAACCCGTAGATTAGGCTTAAGTAGAAAGGACTGAGGTTATATGGAAGCTAAAAAAGTATCAGACTCAAAGACAGTACAGCATCGTATTGTGATGCCGCCGGATATTAACGGGTTTGGCCGTCTGTTTGGAGGCCAGCTTTTGACATGGATTGATGAGGTTGCCGGTGCTACGGCCAGACGGCATTGCGGCCGGGATGCAACTACAGTAGCGATTGATAACACCTATTTTAAATCCGGTGTATATTTAAATGATATTGTTGTTTTGATTGGTAAGATTACTCATGTGGGAACGACTTCGATGGAAGTTCGAGTTGATACATACAGAGAAGATTCGGAAGGTAAACGTTATCCGATTAACCGTGCATATTTTGTTATGGTATGTATGGGAAAGGATGATAAACCGATGAAAGTTCCGGGGTTGATTCTTGAAAATGATGGTGAGCGGATGGAATGGGAAACGGCGGTAAAACGTCGTGAATTGAGATTATTACGCCGCCAGGAAGGTTTCTAAAATTGGTAAATTAAAGAAAGAGGATATCCATTAAAATAAGTAAAATGGGTATCCTCTTTTTTCTATTTCTATCTTCCAGCCAGAATATCAGCAATCAAATCCCGTTCATCCATCGGATATTTAATACCTTTGATTTCCTGGTAGTCTTCGTGGCCCTTACCGGCGAGAATGATGACGTCGCCTTCTTCCGCATTATCAATACAATATTTAATGGCTTCTTTTCGGTCCGGAATAGTGACATATTTTCCCGGGCCTTTGCGTACGCCGATCAGAATATCGTTGATAATGGCCATTGGTTCTTCAAATCTTGGATTATCCGAGGTGACGACGGTCAGATCAGAAAGATTGGAAGAAACTTCGCCCATTTCATAACGGCGGTGTGGGTCTCGGTTACCGCCGCAGCCAAATAAAGTGACCAGTCGTTTCGGATGGTATTCTTTCAGGGAAAGCAGCAGGCTTTCCAGGGCCATGGCGTTGTGAGCATAGTCAATCATCAATGTGAATTTTGGGGAAATCGGTATGGTTTCTAATCGGCCCTTAACGTGGACGTCGGTCAATGCCTTCAGAATATTTTCTTTAGGAACATTGAAGTGATCACAGATGGCAATGGCTGTCAGAGAGTTATACACACTGAATCGTCCCGGAATATCGATTTCCACATCCATATCCATGCGTCCGGACAAGTGATAAGTAACGCCGAGCAGTCCCGGTTTCTGAAGTAATTTCATATCGGAAGCGCAGAAGTCAGCTTTTTCAGACATACCGAAGGTTTCAAGATCGCAGGTATGGCCTTCGGTAATCCGATCTACATAGTCATCATCCATATTGACGATGCCATGACGACATTGTTTAAAAAGTAAAGATTTACAGTGAATATAGTCATCCAGGTCCTTGTGTTCATTTGGGCCGATATGGTCCGGACCAAGGTTGGTAAAGATGCCATAGTCAAAGGTAAAACCATCTACCCGGTGGAGCATGAGGCCCTGGGAGGAAACTTCCATAACAACACATTCACAGCCCGCATTCACCATGTCGCGGAAATACTGTTGAACGAGATAGGATTCCGGCGTTGTATTATTGGCTTTAATGACTTTTTTACCGATAATGGTTTCAATGGTGCCGATCAGACCGGTTTTAAAACCGGAATTTTCCAGGATGGAACGAACCATATAGGTTGTGGTTGTTTTTCCTTTAGTACCGGTAATACCAATCGTCTTTAATTCTTCAGCCGGATATCCGAAATAGGCGGCTGACATATAAGCCAGAGCGCTTCGGGTATTTTCTACACGAATGATAGTGACATGGGCCGGAGCTTTGACTTCTTTTTCCACAATAACGGCAGTGACACCTTTCATCACAACGTCTGAAATGAAAGTATGTCCATCCATCACCGCACCGCTGATGCAGACAAAGACACCATCCGGGCAGGCGTTTCTGGAATCATAAAGAAGATGAGATATAGGAATATCTACGGAACCCTGGACACAGGTATAGTCCATTCGTTCAAGTAATTGGGATAATTTCATATTAATATACATTCCTTTCAGAGTTCAATTTCGCCGGAGAAAACTTCGGTGGCTGGTCCAGTCATAAAGACCGTATTTTTTTCCGCATCATATTTAATCAGCAGATCTCCTCCGAGAAGGTGAACAAGCACTTCGTTATCAGTTTTGCCATTCAGGATACAGGCTATTGCCGTCGCACAGGCTCCAGTGCCGCAGGCCAGTGTTTCACCCGAACCCCGTTCCCACACACGCATATCGACGGTATGCCGGTCAATTACATGGACAAATTCGGTATTGACCTGTTCCGGAAAGAGGGGATGCTTTTCAAAAAGCGGTCCGATATGTTCCAGTTTCAGGCTGGCTGTATCATCAACGAAAACGACGGCATGAGGATTACCCATAGATACGCAGGTCATGTGCCATACTTTTCCGTCGATTTCCACAGGTTCATCAATGACCTGGTCTTTTGAGATACTGACTGGAATCTCAGATGGTGTCAGAATCGGAGCGCCCATATCCACGGTTACAGTTTCAACTTTTTCGTTTTTAATATTCAAATCCAAATATTTAATTCCGCCGAGAGTTTCGAGGGAAATCTGAGTTTTATCCGTTAAATGATGGTCATAGACATATTTGGCGATGCAGCGAACACCATTTCCGCACATCTTACCTTCGGAGCCATCCAGATTGTACATGGCCATGCGGAAATCCGCTTTATCCGATGGACAGATGAGAATAAGACCGTCAGAACCAATTCCAAAATGGCGGTCACTGACCAGTTTTGCTGTTTCGGAAGGATTTTCAACAGTCTCCTCAAAACAGTTTACATAAACATAGTCATTTCCACATCCGTGCATTTTTGTAAATTTCATTTTAACCACCTCCAAAAGGTTTTTACCTTTTTATCTTACTATGGTTTTTTTAATAATTCAACGAGTTATTAAAATTTAATAATTGGAGTGCAGACGGGCGCTGATAACCAGTTATAAAAATTAAATTATTGAAAAATAAAGTTTCGGGAGCTATAATTAGATGGACTAAATGAAGCGGAGGAATTATTATGAATATACAGCGGTTATTTGAAAGTAAGAAGGTTGTTTACTCTTTGGAGGTATTTCCTCCGAAAAAGACCACATCGATTGATACAATTTACAATACGCTCTATGGACTGCGGGGATTAAAACCGGATTTTATCAGTGTAACTTATGGGGCCGGCGGTTCAGAAGCGCAGAAAAATAAGACTTGTGAGATTGCGTCTTTGATTAAAAGCGAGTATCAGATTGAGCCGGTCAGTCATTTGACCTGTGTCGGTTCAACAAAAGAGGGGATCATTGAATTTTTAAATCGTTTAAAAGAAGAAGGCGTAGAGAATATTCTTGCCCTTCGCGGTGATATTACACCGGGAAATAACGTTATTGATTTTGAGCATGCCAGCGATTTAACTGCATTTATCAAGAGCTATGATGACAGCTTTAATATTTCCGGAGCCTGTTATGCAGAAGGACATTGTGATTCGGCTAGTATCGATGAGGATATTGAAAATTTAAAGAAAAAAGTGGATGCCGGTGTAACTCATCTGGTATCTCAGTTATTTTTTGATAATAACCATTTTTATGAATTTATGGATAAAGTAGAGAAGGTTGGAATTCATGTGCCGATTGAAGCCGGAATTATGCCTGTTACCAATAAGGCTCAGATTGAGCGAACGGTTTCGATGTGCGGTGCCAGCTTCCCGGTGAAGTTTTCTAAGATGTTAAATAAGTACGCAGATGATCCGGTGGCTTTGAAGGATGC
Source organism: uncultured Lachnospiraceae bacterium (assembly GCA_958405355.1). Classification (GTDB taxonomy): domain Bacteria; phylum Bacillota; class Clostridia; order Lachnospirales; family Lachnospiraceae; genus Frisingicoccus. The sequence goes on along the minus strand of CATYEA010000025.1, from coordinate 6,380 downwards.
GGGAATTGCTTTTGCTACGGATCAGATTATTGATTTGATCAATAATGATGTGCGGGGAATTCACCTTTATACAATGAATAATGTGGAGACAGCGACACGGATTACGAATAGTATTTCAAATATTCTGGCAAGCTGTAACAAACAGGTATGATCGGTCGGTTAAACAGGGAGGAGATTCTTCGGTATCTCGGTTATAAAGATTCGGGAGTTACGAAAAGGATTGAACAGCTTTTAAATCGCTGTGAGGCGGAGACATTGGAGATTCTCCAGCCGAAGTATATATATAGAAGATTTAGAATTGAAAAATGTGATGATGGCATTCATATTCCGGGGACAGCTTTGGTGTTGACCGGGAAAGATATTCAGGAGCATTTGAAAAATTGTAATGAAATGTTTTTGCTCGGAGCCACAGCGGGAATTGAATTGGATAAGAGGATTCGCCGGTATATGGTCACAGAACCCGATGTGGGCGTCGTGATGGATAGCTGTGGTATTCAGGCAGTAGAGCAGATTGCAGATTTGGCCGAAAAAGAAATGGAACGGGAAGTTTTGGCGGAAGGATGTCATTTGACCTGGCGATTCAGTCCGGGCTATGGAGATCTGCCGTTGGAAACTCAAAGAGAATTAATTCGTGTGCTGGATACCCATCGGAAAATCGGCGTATCTCTGACGGGAAGCTGTCTCATGATGCCGAGCAAATCGGTGACAGCCATATTGGGCATCAGCGATACAAGACGAGATGAGAGAAAAAATAAATGTGATTTTTGTAATAATCGTGAACGGTGTGCGTTTAGAAAGAGAGGAACCAGATGTTAGATTTTAACAATAAAATCACGATGCTGGACGGCGGTATGGGAACGATGCTTCAGGCGGCCGGGGTTCCTATGGGCAAGGTCCCGGAAGCATTAAATGTAACCCATGCAGAGGCTGTAATTGATATTCACCGCCAGTATATCGAGGCGGGTGCGGATATTATTTACGCAAATACCTTCAGTGCCAACCGTTATAAATTAAGTTATAGTGATTATTCGGTAAAAGAATTGGTGACAGCCGGTGTTGTAAATGCAAAAAAAGCAGCGGCAGATTCCGGCCGGAATGTGGCCGTGGCTTTGGATGTGGGACCTATCGGAGAATTGATGGAACCAAACGGCAGTCTGAAATTTGAAGAAGCTTATGACATGTTTAAGGAAATGATGACGATCGGTGCAGAAGCCGGAGCTGATTTGATCGTCATAGAGACCAGTACGGACCTTTTGGAAATGAAGGCGGCAGTCCTTGCAGCAAAAGAGAATACATCTTTGCCGATTTTCTCAACAATGACCTTTGAAAAAAATGGCCGGACCTTCACTGGAGTGACCGTAGAGGCAGCAGCTTTGACATTGACAGGACTTGGGGTGGATGCCATCGGTATTAACTGTTCCCTTGGACCAAATGATATTTATCCTCTGGCTCAGAAGCTGGTGGAGTGGACGCCATTGCCTGTGATCATTAAGGCAAATGCAGGACTTCCGAATTTAAATTCCGGCGGTTACGATATCAGTGCCGAACAGTTTGCTGAGCAGATGGACAAGTTCATGGATTTGGGAGTTCAGATTATCGGAGGCTGCTGTGGTACGACTCCGGAATATATTCGTGAAATGAAAAAGATGCTTGTCCGGAGAGAAGCCGAAGGAAGGACGGCAAATCGTCCGGCATTTGTTCAGCGGGCAGCAGTCTGCAGCAGTACCCTGGTTGTTGAAATTGATGGGGTCCGCGTCATTGGTGAACGTATTAATCCAACGGGTAAAAAGCTTTTTAAAGAAGCATTATTAAATCATAATATTGGATATATTTTAACGCAGGGTATTTCTCAGGTAGAAGCCGGGGCACATATTCTGGATGTGAATGTTGGCCTGCCAAAGATTGATGAAGCCGGACTGATGGTGGAGGTCATTAAAGAACTTCAGGGTGTTGTGGATGTGCCTCTTCAGATTGATTCTTCCCATGCCGGCGTTATTGAATGCGGACTCCGAATCTATAACGGAAAGCCGATTGTCAATTCGGTCAACGGTGAAATGGCCGTGATGGAAAAGATTCTTCCGTTGGTAAAAAAATACGGGGCAGCCGTGGTTGGCCTGACATTGGATGAAAATGGTATTCCATTGTTGGCGGAAGAACGTTATGCAGTGGCAGAACGTATCGTGCGCACGGCGGAAAGCTATGGAATTCCGAAAGAAGATGTGTATATCGACTGTCTGACGTTGACAGCTTCGGCCCAGCAGAAGGAAGTTGTTGAGACTTTGAAAGCGATGCAGCTTGTCAAAGAACGGCTTGGCGTAAAAACGGTTCTTGGTGTTTCAAATATTTCCTTTGGGCTGCCGAAACGAGAACTGGTTAATGTGGCATTTTTGACCTTAGCCATGGCCCATGGATTGGATTTGCCGATTATTAATCCGAATGTGGCGGCAATGATGGCGGCCATTGACAGTTTTAATGTATTATACAATCGGGATGAAGGTTCTAAATTTTACGTAGATAAGTATAGTAAGATTGTGGAAGCAGAGAAGAATAATCAGGCGGCGGCTCCGGCTGCAAAACCATCGGATACAAAGAGTCTGGAGTATGCGGTTTTGAATGGTATCCGGGAATATGCGGGGGAAGCGACCAGAGAGCTATTGAAAACAAAGCAGGCCATGGAGATTGTCAATGAGATTTTGATTCCGGCCCTGGATAAGGTTGGGGCGGATTTTGAAACCGGAAAGCTTTTTCTTCCTCAATTGATTCAGTCGGCGACGACGGCCCAGGAAGCTTTTGATGTTTTAAAAGAACATATGGCCAGCCAGAAGGATGCGGGAACCGTTTCCAAAGGAAAGGTCATTATTGCCACGGTAAAAGGTGATATTCATGATATTGGTAAGAATATTGTGAAGGTGGTCATGGAAAACTATGGTTATGAGATGATAGACCTGGGTAAGGATGTTCCGATAGAAAAGGTTGTGGAGGCCGTTCAGCAGACCGGTGCAAAGCTGGTCGGTTTGAGTGCTTTAATGACGACGACAGTGGTGAGCATGGAAGAAACCATCCGGGCGCTCCATGAAGCCGGATGTGATTGTAAAATATGGGTCGGCGGCGCGGTGCTGACCGAGGATTATGCGAAACAGATTGGCGCAGACTTCTATGCAAAGGATGCGAAACAGTCCGTGGATATCGCAAAAAGGATACTTGGATAAATATGGAACGTCCAGTACAATATGTTGTGCTGGACGTAAATTTTTTTTCAATATTTTGTATTTTGTTGTAGCTTTTTTTTGCATACAGTGATATAATGGCCTAGGATTGTACAAAAAGAAAAACAGAGGAGGATAATATATGATAGTAATTAAGCGGGATGGGCGCGAGGTTAATTATGATAGAAGTAAGATTATTGTTGCCATTTCTAAAGCAAATGCAGAAGTTCCGCCGGAAGAGAAGGTTACAGATGATGTGATTGAAAGCATTGTGGATTATATAGAAACACGTCATCGTAAACGTATGTTGGTTGAGGATATTCAGGATATTATTGAACAGAAATTAATGGCTGAGGGTAAATATGATTTGGCTAAAACTTATATTATTTACCGTTATCAGAGAGAATTGGTACGAAAAGCGAATACAACAGACGATTCTATTTTAAGTCTGATTAAGAATAGTAACAAAGATGTTATGGAGGAAAACTCCAATAAAAATGCAACGGTGGCTTCCACACAGCGTGATTTGATTGCTGGTGAAGTATCCAAGGACCTGACACGTCGTCTGCTCCTGCCGGAGAAGATAGCCAAAGCCCATGAAGAAGGCGTGATTCATTTCCATGATGCCGATTATTTTATTCAGCCGATTTTTAACTGCTGTTTGATCAATATTCAGGATATGCTGGATAATGGTACGGTAATGAATGGTAAGCTGATTGAAAGTCCGAAGAGCTTCCAGGTAGCTTGTACCGTTATGACACAGATTATTTCAGCTGTAGCCAGCAGCCAGTATGGCGGTCAGTCAGTGGATATTCGTCATCTTGGAAAATATCTCCGGAAGAGTTATAACAAATATAAAGACCAGATTGTGGCCCAGTATGGGGACAAGCTGGATGAAGAAACCATCGAGGGATTGGTTCAGGTTCGTTTAAATGATGAACTTCGTTCCGGTGTTCAGACGATTCAGTATCAGATTAATACGTTAATGACCACGAATGGACAGTCTCCATTTGTTACCGTATTTTTGAATTTGGACCCGAATGATGAATATATTGAAGAAAATGCCATGATTGTGGAAGAAATTCTGCGTCAGCGTCTGGAAGGTATTAAAAATGAAGTGGGTGTTTATGTGACACCGGCTTTCCCGAAACTGGTTTATGTGTTGGATGAACATAACTGTCTGAAGGGCGGAAAATACGATTATATTACAAAGCTTGCGGTTCGCTGCTCGGCAAAACGTCTTTACCCGGATTATATTTCCGCTAAGAAAATGCGTGAGAACTATGAGGGGAATGTTTTCAGTCCGATGGGCTGCCGGAGCTTCCTGACCCCTTGGAAAGATGAAAATGGTAATTATAAGTTTGAAGGCCGTTTTAATCAGGGGGTTGTCAGCTTAAATCTTCCTCAGATGGGTATTGTTGCCCGCGGCGATGAAGAAAAATTCTGGAAGATTTTTGATGAGCGTCTGGATTTATGTTATGAAGCATTGATGTGCCGTCATAAAGCGCTTGAGGGAACAACCTCGGACGTCAGCCCGATTCACTGGCAGTATGGTGCGATTGCCCGTCTTGAAAAAGGTGAAAGAATTGATAAATTGCTGAATGGCGGTTATTCGACCCTTTCCCTCGGATACATTGGGTTATATGAAGTGACCAAATTGATGAAAGGTGTCAGCCATACAACACCGGAAGGTGAAGAGTTTGCCTTAAAGGTAATGAATCATCTCCGTTCAGCGACAGACCGCTGGAGAAAAGAAACAGGTATTCATTTCAGTCTTTACGGAACACCGGCTGAGTCTTTATGCTATCGTTTTGCACGGATTGATTTGGACCGTTTTGGTGTTATTCAGGATGTAACTGATAAAGGTTATTATACAAATTCTTATCATGTGGATGTTCGTGAGAAAATTGATGCCTTCAGCAAATTTAAATTTGAAAGCCAGTTCCAGAAAATTTCTGCCGGCGGTGCGATTTCCTATGTAGAAATTCCAAATATGCGCCACAACCTGGAAGCTTTGGAAGAGCTGGTAAAATTCATTTATGATAATATTCAGTATGCCGAGTTTAATACAAAATCTGATTACTGTCATGTATGTGGTTACGATGGCGAGATTATGATTAACGATGATTTGGAATGGGAATGCCCGCAATGCGGCAACAAGGACCATGACAAGATGAATGTGACACGGCGTACCTGCGGTTATCTGGGTGAAAACTTCTGGAATGTGGGTAAAACGAAGGAAATTGCTGCCCGTGTTCTTCATATTTAAAGTTTGAAGGCGTTTTGAGGCGCTGAATCAGAGGCGGTAAAATATGTATTATGCAGATATAAAACAATATGATATATCCAATGGACCTGGGGTGCGGATTTCGCTTTTTGTGAGCGGCTGCACCCACCGGTGCAAAAATTGTTTTAATGAAGTTGCCTGGGATTTTAATTACGGCGAGCCTTTTACGGAAGAAACGATTGATAAGATTATCGAGTATCTGGAACCGGATTATATCTGGGGTCTGACCCTTCTTGGCGGCGAGCCTTTTGAAAGGGCGAATCAGAAGGGGCTTTTGCCATTGCTCCGCAGGGTTCGGGAGCGTTATCCGAAGAAAACCATCTGGTGCTTTTCCGGATATCTTTTTGACAGGGATATTGTGGGCCGGATGATGGAAGATTGGCCGGAAACAAAAGAGATGCTTTCTTATATTGATGTTCTTGTTGATGGCGAATTCATTGAAGAAGAGAAGGATTTGACCAAACGGTTTAAGGGCTCTGCCAATCAGCGGACGATTGATGTTCCGGCTTCCCTGAAAGAGGGCCGTGTTGTTATCGTTGAGGGCTATGAATAAAAGAAAATCACTGGAGATGGATGTATGAAACAGCAAGTAAAGGTTAAAAAGTTAAATGATAGAGCAATGCTTCCGACTTATGGAAGTAAATACAGCGCCGGTTCGGATTTATATGCCTGTATGGATGCACCTGTAACCATTCTTCCAGGGGAGACTGTTCTTGTAAAAACCGGATTGGCTATGGCTATTCCGGAAGGATATGCAGGACTGATTTATGCCCGAAGCGGTTTGGCGACGAAGAAGGGGCTGGCGCCGGCCAATAAAGTAGGTGTCATCGATGCGGATTACCGCGGCGAAATCATGGTGCCGCTTCACAACCATTCCCGTGCGGCGG
>CATYEA010000024.1 GCA_958405355.1 uncultured Lachnospiraceae bacterium | reverse complement strand
CGGAACTTAACAAATGTTTGGAAATGACGGTGACACCGGAGGTATCCCGGTCCAGCCGGTTGGTGCATCGAAAAATAAATGCCTCGTTCCGGCTTTTAAAATAATAAGCCAAGGCATTGGCCAGAGAATTGTCATAATTATTTATGGAAGGATGGGTTGGCATTCCCGCCGGCTTATTCACGGCAATAATATCTTCGTCTTCATAGAGAATATCCAGCGGCAGTTCCACAGGAAGAATCTTTTCAGAAACCTTATTTTCACAAATATGAACCGTCAGTAAATCTCCGTTGGCCAGACGTTCATTCATATATTTTGGACAGTCGTTGACAAGAATGCTTCCGGCTTGTTTTTTCAGTTGAGCTAAAAGCTGTCTGGAATAACCTTGACGGTGCAGAAAATATTCAATTTTAGCAGCGGCATTCTCAGGGCCTATGGTGTAAATTAATGTACGATTCATAAAATTCTCCTTTAGAGATTATCATAGCATAAAAATATTCAAATTTATAGTCGATGGAAATAAATTGACACCAAAACAATAATGTAATACAATTGTATTACAAAAGGGGTGATATATATGGCAAAAGAAGCAACGTTACAAGTACGTATGGATGCGGATTTAAAGGAAAAAGTGGAAAACCTATACAGAGAATTGGGGACGACCTTTGCAGAGGCCGTGCGTATCTTTGCAAAACAAAGTATTCGGGAAAATGGGATGCCTTTTGTTATTACGGCGGATCCTAAAAATACTTATAAAAGACTTTCAAAATATGCGGATTTGAGTTTGCAGGCAGAAGAAAAGGGCTCATTTGAAAAGGCGATGATAGAAAAGTATGAAAAAATTGATTGATGCCAATGTTATTTTAAGATATTTGCTGGGAGATCATCCACAGATGTCTGAAATGGCAAAGGACATTATTGAAGATGGAGCTTATACGTTACCTGAAGTTTTAGCAGAAGTTGTATACGTGCTAAAAGGGGTGTATCATGTTGAAAGAAGCCGGATTGTTGGGGAGGTGATAGCTACATTTGATAAGAAAATAAATAAAATATTGGAGAATTAATATTATGAAATCACTAGAAGATTTAAAGGAGTTATTGGAACGTATCGACCATCGGGGTTATCCGGCCTATAAAGACATTCGGGGACGTTATCAGTTTCGTGGTTATGTGCTTTCAATCGATCATGTTCAGGGAGATCCTTTTGCCTCACCTTCAAAAGTGAGTGTGGAAGTCTTGGGAAAAGTTTCCGGTTTCCCCAAAAGTTTATATGAAAATTCATGTCGTCGTATCGCTTTGCAGGATGAACTTCTTAGGCAGTTTGGACGGCAGGCAGAGAAGGCTGCTTTTAAGGCAAAAGGTTCAGGAAAAAGCGGGCTGATTTCAGTGAGCCGATGTGGTCAGGAAATTCTGGAACGAAGTGCTTGTGAAATAAAATCTGTCAGCGGAGATATTTTACTTCGTATGGAGGTAGGCCTTCCGGCCAATGGGCGTACGATTAATGGACGCGAAGCTGTAAAGATATTTTTTGAACTGATTCCGGCCTGCGTGCAGAAGTCATTGTATTATCGAGCTTTAGACAAAAGCCGTTTGGAAAAAATTGCAGAGCTGGCTGATGATCAGGCATATATTCGTTATATACTGGAAGAAAAAAATTTGTGTGCTTTTGTGGCGGATGGTTCTGTTCTTCCAAGAGAATCGGGAATTTCACAGAAGCCAATGCGGGGGGCTGTGGCATTTAAAGCTCCGGAATCTATGACCATAACGATGGAATTACCTTATGGCGGAAAAATTCATGGAATGGGAATACCAAAAGGTGTGACTTTGATTGTCGGCGGAGGTTATCATGGAAAATCTACTCTCCTTGAAGCCCTGGAACGTGGTGTATATAATCATATCATGGATGATGGACGGGAATATGTGATTACTGATGATACATCTGTGAAAATCCGGGCAGAGGATGGACGGAGTATTCGAGGAGTCGATATTTCTATGTTTATTAACGGCCTTCCGAATGGTAAAGACACAGAGCATTTTGAGACAGAAGATGCCAGTGGCAGCACTTCTCAGGCGGCTAATGTGATTGAGGCAATGGAAGCAGGCAGTAAAGTATTTCTTATTGATGAAGATACCAGTGCAACAAACTTTATGATTCGGGATGAGTTGATGCAGTCAGTAGTGAGCAGAGATTCAGAACCAATTACACCCTATATTGATCGATTGAGGGAACTATATGAAAATTACGGAATATCTTCAATTATCGTAGCCGGAAGCTCCGGTTCTTATTTTCATAAAGCAGATCATATTATCCAGATGTGTCAATATATCCCGGAAGAGATCACCGAATTTGCCAAAGCTAAAGCGGCGGAATATCCATTAAAAATGGATAAAGCGTTGTCCTGCAAAGAACCTTCCTTTGACAGAAGACCGAAAGGTGTCAAAGAACGTCCAGGTGAGCGGACAAAAATAAAGGTTCTTGGAAAAGACAGTATCCAATTGAATCGGGAAAACATCGATCTGCGGTATGTGGAACAGCTTGTGGACAGTGAGCAGTTAATGGCTTTGGGGTATTTGTTGAATTATGCCCAGAAACATTTCATGAATGGCCAGCGTACGATGGTGGAGATTGTCGATGAACTGGCGGATATTCTCAATAAAAATGGTTTGAGAGAAATATGTGAAAGCAGCTATCTTCCGTCAGGACTGGCTATGCCGAGAAAACAGGAAATTTTAGCATGTTTTAATAGATACAGGAAATTAAATTTCTGATAAGGTTGTTATATTGACAAAAACAATGACTAAGCGATATAATCAACAATGAATTTAAATTACAGGAGGATGTATTAAAATGGATAAAAGAGTAGCAGAATTAATTAATGATCAGATTAACAAAGAATTCTATTCCGCATATCTTTATCTGGATTTTGCAAACTATTATGGTTCCGTAGGTCTGGATGGTTTTGAGAATTGGTATAAGATTCAGGCTCAGGAAGAGCGTGACCATGCAATGCTTTTCTTCCAGTATTTAGAGAATAATGGAGAAAAGATTACTTTAGAAGCAATTGCTAAACCGGACAAAGTATTTGAAAGTCATATCGATCCGCTGAAAGCTGGCCTTGAACATGAAAAATATGTAACTTCACTGATCAACAATATCTATGAAGCAGCCCATGAAGTAAAAGATTTCCGTACAATGCAGCTTCTTGACTGGTTTGTTAAAGAACAGGGTGAAGAAGAGAAAAATGCCAGCGATATGATTACAAAGATGGAACTTTTCGGTTCTGATGCCAAAGGATTATATATGCTGAATTCTGAACTTGGTGCTCGCGTGTACTCCGCACCATCTTTAACACTGTAATTACATAACAGATAAAATTATTGGACAGAGATATTGAGGTATTCAATATCTCTGTTTTTGTTTTTTGCTGTTTCAGATAATTTTTGTAGACCACTCCTGGCAGTTCCAGACCTGGGTGACCACATCCTGATAAAATTCTGGTTCGTGGCAGATGAGAAGTATGCTGCCCTTATATTCTTGCAGTGCGCGTTTTAATTCATCTTTGGCGTCCACATCCAGATGGTTCGTCGGCTCGTCCAAAAGAAGAATATTTGTTTCTTTGTTAATGATTTTACAAAGACGGACTTTAGCCTGCTCGCCGCCGCTTAATACCCGGATCTGGCTTTCGATATGCTTTGTTGTCAGGCCGCATTTGGCGAGAGCGGAACGAATCTCATACTGGGTATAGGAAGGAAAATCTTTCCAGAGCTCTTCGATACAAGTTGTACGGTTATCTTTTTCACCTTCCTGTTCGAAGTAGCCGATATATTGATAATCGCCGAGCTGGACTTTGCCCGAATAAGCCGGAATCAGTCCAAGAATACTCTTTAAGAGCGTCGTTTTACCGATACCGTTTGCTCCGGTGAGAGCAATTTTGTCGCCCCGTTCCATTCGGATATTTAACGGACAGGTTAAAGGCTCATCATAGCCAATGACCAGATCGTCAGTCTCAAAAATCATTTTGCCGGAAGCGCGGGCTGTTTTAAAGTTGAATTCTGGCTTTGGTTTTTCTCTGGCAAGTTCGATGATATCCATATTATCCAGTTTTTTCTGACGGGACATGGCCATATTTCGTGTGGAGACCCGGGCTTTATTTCGGGCAACAAAATCTTTAAGGGCACTGATTTCCTGCTGCTGTCGGTTATAAGCTGCCTCAAGCTGGGCCTTTTTCATAGCGTAAACTTCCTGGAATTTATCATAGTCGCCAGGATAGCGGTCAAGGCTTTGATTTTCCATATGATAGATCAGGTTGATAACGCTGTTTAAAAATGGAATGTCATGGGAAATTAAAATAAAGGCATTATCATAATCGTTCAGATACCGTTTCAACCATTCAATATGCTGTTCATCCAGATAGTTGGTCGGTTCATCCAAAAGAAGAATATCCGGTTTTTCAAGGAGCAGCTTGCCGAGAAGAACTTTGGTTCTCTGGCCGCCGGAAAGCTCTGTAACGTCCCGATCAAGACCAATCTCCGTCAGGCCAAGGGCACGGCCGATTTCTTCCACTTTTGTGTCTATCTGATAGAAGTCATGCTGTTCCAGTAAGTCCTGAATAGTTCCCGTCTCTTCCAGAAGTTTTTCCATTTCTTCCGGGGAAGCTTCGGCCATACTTTCAAACATCTGATTCATATTTTCTTCCATTTCATATAAAAATTGAAAAGCAGATTGAAGAACGTCTCGAATTGTCATACCTTTTTCGAGAACGGCGTGCTGATCCAGATAACCTACACGGACATTTTTGGCCCATTCGACAGTTCCTTCATCCGGCATGAGTTTTCCCGTGATAATATTCATAAATGTTGATTTTCCTTCGCCATTGGCGCCGATCAGGCCGATATGTTCGCCTTTCAGCAGACGAAAGGATACGTTATTAAATATAGCCCGGTCACCAAAACCGTGACTCAGATTTTTTACATTTAAAATCATACAAACACCTTTTCCTTTGCAGAATTACGGACTTATTATATAGGATAAGTTCAGGCTTTGCAAGTGGAGAAATGAATGGTATCATAAGGATAATAATAATATTTAGGAGGAACACTATGAATCGTTTATTTGTTGAATATCCAAAATGCTCGACCTGCAGAAAGGCAAAAAAATATTTAGAAGAACACCAGATTTCGTTTGAGGACAGACATATTGTTGAGAATAATCCGACAGCGGAAGAATTAAAAGAATGGATCGCCCGCAGCGGACTTCCGGTGAAAAAATTTTTTAACACAAGCGGTAAAAAATATAAAGATATGGAATTAAAAAACAAACTGCCAGAAATGAGTGAAGAAGAGCAGATTGCACTTCTGGCCAGCGATGGTATGCTTGTAAAGCGTCCGATCGTTGTGGAGGATCACCGGGTATTGGTTGGATTTAAAGAAGCGGAATGGACATTTGAAAATTAATTTATTTGGGGGGATTTCATGGAGATTCCAAAACACGGACTTATAGATCTTCATGTACATTTAGATGGATCTTTGAGTTTCGATATGGCCAGGGAGCTGGCAAAAATGCAGAAAATGGAGGTCAAGTCGGAGGACGAGTTAAAGAGCCTGATGGTGGCACCGGCAGATTGCCGGGACTTAAATGACTATCTGACAAAGTTTGATTATCCTCTGGAACTGCTTCAGACAGAGGAGGCCATCACATACAGCGTTTTTGAACTGTTAAAAATTCAAAGATCTCAGGGATTGGCGTATTCAGAAATTCGATTTGCACCCCAGCTTCATACCCAAAAAGGGCTTAGTCAGGAGCAGGTCGTGGACGCGGCTGTAAGAGGAATACAGAAATTTGAGTCAGATAATGATATGAAGACTGGGCAAAACGGAAACTGTAAAAATTTCTGCTCCGGTTTGATCTTGTGCTGTATGCGCGGAGAAGATAATGAAGCTGCAAATATGAAAACAGTAGATATTGCCGGAGATTTTCTGAGAAAGGGTGTTGTAGCCCTGGATTTGGCTGGTGCTGAAGCACTTTTTCCTACGGGAAATTTTGAAAACTTGTTCTGGATGGCAGGTAAAAGAGGAATCCCATTTACTATTCATGCTGGGGAAGCTGCCGGGCCGGAAAGTATATGGAAGGCACTGGAATTTGGAGCATCACGGATTGGGCATGGCGTGCGGTGCCTGGAGGACAAGGAGCTTGTCCGGCGTCTTGCCAAGGATAGAATTCCGCTGGAATTATGTCCGACAAGCAATATGAACACTAAAATATTTAAAAATATTAAAGACTATCCGATTATGAAACTTCTTGACGAAAGTATAAAAATTACAATCAATACAGACAACATGACGGTGTCAAATACGACTGTTCGGGACGAACTCCAATTAGTGGCAGATACTTTTGATTTAAGCGAGGCTGAAATATGTCGGCTTATAAAAAATGCGGCGGAGAGTGCTTTTTGCCGCATAGAGTAGAAGTATCATGAACAAGAATTAAAAGGAGCTGATAAAGCCTGCTTAAGTAACGCTTTATCTGCTCCTTTGATGATCATACTGATTCGGTTTCGGTGGTTTGATGAAATCGGACAGGAATGCCGTTGACCTCAACAGCGTCGTTGATTTCAATAACGATACATCGTCGTCCGTCGATAATACGGGTATCCACAAGATCGGAACGGGCCGGATTGACCTGAACGATGACATCCGGTGTTTTGACCTCAAATTTTCGTGTATTGGCAATATTGGAGGCCATAAAAGGTACTGGTTCCGGAGCAGAGGCTTCATAATGCTTTTCAAAGTCTTCCAGTTTTTCCGGCTGGACACCGCTGCCGGCCAGTAAGTTTTTAATATCTGTTTTATCGAGAACCAATGGGTCAGGTTCTTCTTTTTTCTCTTCCATCATTTCGTGAAGATTTTCATGGATGTTTCGAATCGTTTCATAATCACAGTCGGAGCCAAGGGTGTCTTCGATAATGGTCTGGAAAGTTTCCTTTTGATTTTTAGCGGTCAGCGGGAGAACACAGCCGAGAAGCTGATCTACCAGACTGGAACGCAGATCCTCCGGATTTTTTGTATAGTAGAGTATATTGTGAATGTCGGTGCTGCGGTCATTGAAGGCTGGAAAAAGGAAACCGACTTCCGGAAGTTCCACGATCCAATCCCGAATCCGGTCATGAAAGCTGTTGGTTTCGGCCTGATAGGAGAGGCCGGGTTTGGACAGTTTTACCGGGCAGATGGCGCATAAAATATGGTCATAGACTTCATCGGAAGCATCTTCCATTTCCAGTCCATCGGTCGTTTTACCGGGAACATCATAAACGGAATGGATGAGAAGAATTAAATAATTTTCACCGTAATCGTAGGACTCAATGACTTTGTCGTAAAATTCATTGAGGAGATTTGGATCATTTAACTGACTTTCGCGCAGGGACATTAAAAAGGCCTGAGTACCGCCGAAATCTTCAGTTTCCATAGGAAATTCCATGTTTACGAGATTTTTTCCAAGGGTGCCGGATAAAGTCTTTCTGAAAATATCAAAATATTTAAACATTTCCTCCTCCGGAAGCGAGAGGAACATTTCTTTCATCTGAGCTTTTTTCTCCTTTTCTCCGTCCACATAGCAGCCGCAGATGCGGGTAATGGCACAATGGGAAGGTGTAAATTGTTTTTTTATTTCACTGATTTCTTTTTTATTCATTATGTATTGCCGCCTTTATTTCAGATTATGGCCCAGAGCCACGTTTATTTATTATACTTGATTTTAAGAAATGTGACAATCTGAAAAAAACTATTGAGAAATCTAAAGTAAATGATATAATAAATTACTAGGAATACATACATGTGAATATATAAACATGTGAACATTTACTGACGATGTATAGAAAGGATTGATAGGATGCTTCAAGTAAAGAATCTGTCTTATGAAGTTATTGAAAATGGACAGAAATTAAAAATTATAGATGACATCAGTTTTGATGTGGCTGATGGTGAGCTACTTGTGATTACCGGTCCGAATGGCGGTGGTAAATCAACGATGGCTTCGCTGCTTATGGGAATCAAACCACAGACGGCCGGTCAGATTATTTTGGATGGCGAGGATATTACAAATTATGATATTGACCACAGAGCGAAAGCGGGACTTGGATTTGCATTTCAACAGCCTCCTCGCTTTAAAGGTATGACGGTAAAACATTTGATTCAGCTTTCTTCCGGCGGTGAATTATCGGAGGATGAGAGCTGTCAGCTTTTGAGCAATGTGGGACTGTGTGCCAGAGAGTATCTGGACCGTCAAGTCGATGCGTCCTTATCCGGTGGTGAAATGAAACGTATTGAGATTGCCACAGCTTTTTCAAAACCGCATAAGCTTTGCATTTTTGATGAACCGGAAGCCGGAATCGATCTCTGGAGTTTTTCCATGCTTGTTCAGCAGTTTGAAGAGATTCATAAAGCCAAAAAAGAGAGTATCATTATCATTTCCCATCAGGAGCGGATTATTCAGATGGCCGACCGTATTATGGTCATTCGTGATGGACGGATTCAACAGATGGGAACTAAAGAAGAAGTAATGCCGATGCTGCTTGAAGACGACGGCGATGCCGGATGTAAGTATATGAAGCATTAAGAAGGGAGATTTTGAAAATGGAAATTGATAAGATTACACAGGGCGTGCTGAATGTTATTGATAATGGTACATTTAAGCAGGAAGGCGCTTACAATCTCCGTTACAATGGTCAGCCCCTTTGCCATGGAGACAGTGAGCATATTAAAATAAAGAGTAAAACAGATAAAAATGGTATTGATGTTTATATCGACGGAAATACAAAGGGAGAACAGGTGCATATTCCGGTTGTCGTAACGGCTTCCGGTATGACAGATATCGTTTACAATGATTTCTATATTGCAGATGGCGCGGATGTGGTCATTGTGGCCGGATGCGGTATTCACAATGCAGGTTGTGACAATGCCCGTCATGATGGTATTCACAGTTTTCATGTGGGTAAAGGAGCCAATGTCCGTTATGAAGAAAAGCATTATGGAGAGGGAGACGGTACGGGAGAACGTATTTTAAATCCGGTGACAAAGATTTATATGGAGGAAGACTCTGTATTTACTCTCGATACAGCCCAGATTAAAGGCGTGGATTCAAGTGTCCGGGAAACAGAGATTACTATGGGAGCCGGAGCAAAGCTTTTTGTTACAGAGCGTTTGATGACACATGATCATCAGAATGCTGTATCAAATATGGAAATTCAGATGAACGGGGAAGGAAGCTCAGCAAAGATTGCGTCACGTTCCGTTGCAAAGGGTCAGTCATCCCAGACGTTCCATCCGAAAGCTATTGGAAATGCCGCCTGCCATGCTCATGTACAGTGCGACTCAATTATTATGGATAAGGCCGAAGTCTGTTCGATACCGGAGATTAATGCACGTCATATAGATGCGTCCATTATCCATGAGGCAGCCATTGGCAGAATTAATAATGAGCAGCTGATTAAACTCAGAACTCTCGGTATGACAGAAGAAGAAGCCGAAGCGGTCATCGTCGATGCCTTTCTTGATTAGCAAAAAAATCCCCTGTTTCTGCGTTAATGCGGAACAGGGGATTCATTTTATTGGATTTTTTTGCGGATATTCTGCATTTTCAGGTCCACACCTGCGATAATGTCCGCACATTCTTTTAACTCAAGAGCAATCTCTTCCGAGTTTTTCAGATTCTGCTTATAACGGAGCTTATGGTCCAGACTGGCCCAGAAGTCCATGGCAATGGTCCTGAGCTGGACTTCCACTTTCATATTCTTCTTTCCGCTGGCAAGAAAGATGGGAATTTCAATGATGAGATGGAGGCTCCGATAGCCGTTTTTCTTTGGATTTTTAATATAATCCTTTCGAGCCACAGTAATAACATCATCCTGATTCGTCAGCAATTCAGCCACATTGTAAATATCGTCAGGAAATGGACAGATGACCCGGACACCGGCGATATCAGTCAGACCATTTTCCAATGAATCGGTACAGATCGGAAGATTCCGGCGGTTCAGCTTTTCAAGAATACTGGCTGGAGTCTTGATTCGTGTTTTAATAGATTCGATCGGATTTCTCTGATGCAAATGAGAAAATTCGTTATTCAATACGTGGAGTTTTGTATTTACTTCCATAATTGCACATTCATACTGCATCATCAGTTCTTTAAATTCCGGAACATTTGCCAGAATAATTTCCGGACGTTCTGATGTTTTAATATCTTCAAATAAGAAAGGCGTTAATACCTCTTCAGTTATTTCATCCATGATTTTGTCTCCTGTGATAAAATGTTTTTCCTATAGAAAAGCTTAACAGTTTATGGCAAAAAGTTCAAGAAAAAGATAATTATTCATAAAAATTTAAGAATTTTCACCAAAAATTTCATAAAAAACATGGTACAATGTCCTTTATGGGAAGGAGGCTGAGGCCAGGTTGTCTTTTATAAAAAAACATCGCTTTTCTTGTATGGTGATTACTGTGGTATTATATATTCTCATTGGTACAATGGCACCTTTTGTCATATATCCGGAAATATCCAAGGATACAAAAGAGAATGTTGACATAGATGGATTTTTTGAAAATACGGTTTCCGGAGAACGGGCCATGATCCTGGAAACCGGGCAGAGCGCCTGGGAAGAACGTATCCGTTTAATGGACAGGGCAGAGAAGCGGATTGTGCTGACGACCTTTGATATGCGGGAGGGGCAGAGTACGGAGGATATATTGTCGGTTATTCTACACAAAGCAGACGAAGGCGTTTCAGTAAAAATACTCATTGACGGTATCAGCGGGTTTTTAAGGATGGAGGGCAGGCCTCTTTTTTATGCACTGTCTACCCATCCAAATGTGGAAATAAAAATCTATAACCCGGTGAATATTTTATTGCCCTGGCGGCTTCAGGGACGGATGCACGACAAATATGTGATGGTTGACGAAAAAGCTTATATTCTTGGCGGTCGGAACAGTTTTGATTATTTTATCGGAAATTATGAAACGGAAAATAACAGTCTGGACAGAGAAGTGCTCATCTATAATCCGGACTCGGATCCGGAGGGTTCTATAAAGCAACTGGACACATATTTTGATTCCGTATGGAATATGGATGTTTGTCGCCTGTTTCACGATGATCCCAGTCTGGCCAAACATCCAAAGGTTATGGAACAGCGAAAGGTGTTGGAAGAACGTTATTCCTATCTGAGAGAAAATTATCCCGAGTTGTTTGGGAAATATGACTATAAAGAGATTACAGTCCCGGTCGATGGCGTGCGGCTGGTGACAAATCCGACAGGAATCTATGCGAAGGAGCCAGTCGTCTTCTATACGATGACTGAATTGATGATGGGGGCCAAAGAGCGGGTGGACCTGCATACGCCATACATCGTCTGTAATGATTATATGTATGAAAAATTGGGAGAAGTGGCGGATAAAGTTCAAAATTCACGAATGGTTATCAACTCAGTGGAGAATGGAGACAATATTGTGGCATCCAGCGACTATTTGTGGAACAAACCGTCAGTTATCGATATCGGCTTTGATTTATATGAATATGACGGCGGGACTTCGACCCATGGAAAATCCATTGTGATCGATGATGATATTGCCGTTGTCGGTTCCTATAATTTTGATCTGCGGAGTACTTACATGGATACGGAAATGATGCTTGTCGTCAGGAGTAAAGGATTGGCCGGAGAGCTTCAGTCCTATATGAATATTTTGGAAAAGGACTGCCGTCATATTGTGGATGAAGAAAAGGATGAGACGCCGGAACATCTGAATGCGACAGCGCTTCCTGCGGGACGGTATGTCGTCCTGCGTCTTATAGGTCTGGTCCTTAAGCCGTTTCGATTTGTTATATAGAATGATTGGGAGAAAATGAAATGAAGACAAATGAAATTTTAAGCGGTGAGCCGGTGCTTCATGAGATAGCTCCGGTTTATGATGAAAATTCAAAAATATTAATCCTGGGCAGCTTTCCGTCGGTCAAATCCAGAGAAAGCGGCTTCTTTTACGGTCATCCCCAGAACCGGTTCTGGAAGGTTCTGGCAGGGATATTTGAAATTCCTGTTCCGGTGACCATTGAAGAGAAAAAGGCGATGCTTTTGAAACATCGTATTGCGGTGTGGGATGTGATCGCCTCCTGCCGGATTACCGGTTCCAGTGACAGCAGTATTAAAGATGTAGTTCCCAATGATTTTGAAAAAATACTTTCCATAGCAAAGATTGAGCGAATCTGTGCCAACGGGGCGACAGCATGGAAGCTTTATGAAAAATATGTAAAGAAATCGACGGGAATGGATGCAATAAAACTGCCTTCTACAAGTCCGGCCAATGCGGCCTGGCGTTTGGAACGGCTTATCGAGTACTGGAAAGAATATATAAAGTAAGAATAAAACCCCTCCGGAAGCTTTCGTTTCCGAAGGGGTTAAATATCTGTTTAAAATAATTTTTCAAAACGTTCCATCGCTTCTTTTGTGTTTTCGTGGGTGCCGAAGGAGGTGAGACGGAAGAAGTTCTGGCCGTTTTTACCGAATCCGGCGCCAGGAGTTCCGACAACCTGAGCGTTATTCAGAAGATAGTCAAAAAAGTCCCAGGAATCCATGCCGTTCGGGCATTCAAACCAAATGTATGGAGAGTTTTTGCCGCCGAAGAAGCGGATGCCTTTTTTCGCCAGAACATCAGAAATGGTTTTGGCATTTTCCTGATAGTAGGCAATATTTTCACGACACTGAGCCATACCTTCTTTTGTAAAGATGGCGGCGGCGCCTTTCTGTACAATGTAGGATGTTCCGTTGAATTTCGTTGTCTGACGGCGTTTCCACATAGCGTTCACGGACATGTCCTCACCATTGGAAGCTTTGAAAACAAGCTCCTGAGGAACGATCGTATAACCGCAGCGTGTCCCTGTAAATCCGGCCGTCTTTGAGAGAGAGCAGAATTCAATGGCGCATTTTTTAGCGCCTTCGATCGCAAAAATACTTCGAGGGAGTTCTGAGTCTGTGATAAACGCTTCATAAGCGGAATCGTAAAAGATAACAGCGTCGTTTTCAAGAGCATAATCCACCCATGCTTTTAACTGTTCTTTATTATAAGCGGCACCGGTCGGATTATTCGGAGAGCAGATATAGATTAAATCGGCGTGGACATTTTTGTCCGGCATCGGCAGGAAGTTATTTTCAGCATTGGCATCGATATAAATAATTTCACGGCCTGTCATAACGTTGGTGTCCACATAAACCGGATATACCGGGTCCGGTATAAGAACAACATTGTCTTTGGCAAATAAGTCGCCGATATTTCCTGTGTCGCTCTTAGCGCCATCAGAGATGAATACGTCGTCAGCCTGGATGGATACGCCATTTTCAGCATAGTAGTCAACAACAGCCTGACGGAGAAAATCATAACCCTGTTCCGGACCGTAACCTTTGAAAGTTTCGGTAGAAGTCATGGCGTCCACACCCTCGTGGAGTCCTTCTACAGCAAGGGGTTCCAGTGGGAGAGTAACATCACCGATACCAAGACGGATGATTTTTTTGTCCGGATTGGCTTCTGCATATTTGGCCACACGATGGGCAATTTCCACAAAAAGATAGCTTTCTTTCAGATTCTGATAGTTTTCATTTAATTTTGGCATTGTGTCGTTCCTTTCTGTAAGCATGGTTTTTATGTATAAAATAATTAGCTACATTCTAGCAAATAAGTTTTTTAGTGTCAATAAAATGAGTTGCCAAATATAAGTATCGATGATATAATTCAGGTGATTAATAAGGAGGAATACTGATGGAAAAGTTATCAATCGAAAAACAGTTGAAAGCGAATGCTTATCCTGGAAGAGGAATCATTATCGGTAAGTCCGCTGACGGTACCTGTGCCGTGACGGCTTATTTTATTATGGGCCGCAGCGAAAACAGCCGTAACCGTGTCTTTGTGGAAGACGGTGACGGTATTCGTACAGAAGCTTTTGATCCGTCCAAATTGACAGATCCTAGCCTGATCATTTATGCTCCGGTACGTGTTCTCGGAAATAAGACCATCGTGACAAACGGTGATCAGACAGATACGGTTTATGATCTGATGGACAAACAGCAGACATTTGAACAGTCTCTGCGTACAAGAGAATTTGAGCCGGATGCTCCGAATTTTACACCTCGAATTTCCGGAATTATTCATCAGGATAAAGGAAGCTTTAACTATGCTTTATCCATTTTAAAGAGCAATAACGGACGTCCGGAAGGATGCAATCGCTATACATTTGCTTACAATAATCCATTTAACGGCGAGGGACATTTCATTCACACTTATATGGGCGACGGCAATCCGCTGCCAAGCTTTGAAGGTGAACCGGAATGGGTAGATA